>CANJQZ010000033.1 GCA_947476515.1 Flavobacteriales bacterium | reverse complement strand
GCCATCGCCATAGGAGTTCGTTTTTCTTGTCCAATTTATTCAGTAGATAAAGTGCTAGATGAAGTGGGAAGTACTAAAGACCTAGAAGATTTAGAAGAAGATTTTGACTTAGATACAGAATTAGATGACATTGAAATGGATGAGGATGAAAATGAATTTTCCTCCCAAAGTTTAGATGAACTACAAACCCAACTCAATGATGCATTGTCGAATGAATTATATGAATTAGCTTCAAAAATAAGAGACGAAATAAAGAACCGTACCAAATAAACCACCTTTAATGGATATTGAAACTGAAGATTTCGCAACAAAAGGATACATAAAAACCAGATTAACGGTAATGAGTTTTATGCAGTTCTTTGTTTGGGGATCTTGGTTGATTACCATTGGAAATTATTGGTTTGGTAACAAACACTGGAACGCAACAGAATTTGGAGCCATTTTCACCACCATGGGAATATCCTCTGTTTTCATGCCCAGCTTGATGGGAATGCTTGCCGACAAATGGATCAATACAGAACGCCTTTACGCCATTTTACATGTATTGAGTGGTATTAGTTTATTGTTTCTTCCTTGGGCTGGAAATCCCACTGAATTCTTTTGGGTGATTTTACTCGCTATGATTTTTTATATGCCCACCATTTCATTGTCGAATGCAGTCAGTTATAGTATTTTAAGCTCCTCCAATTTAAATGTAGTAAAGAGCTTTCCTCCGATTCGTGTTTGGGGAACTATTGGATTTATTGCAGCAATGTGGTTCACGAATTTAACTGGAAATAAAGCCTCTGTGAATCAATTTTATTTTGCTGGATTAGCTTCCTTTATTTTAGCGGTCTATGCATTGAGCTTGCCTAAATGTCCTCCATGCAAAGAAAAAGGAGAAAGTAAAAGCCTAATTCAAACCTTTGGCCTCGATGCTTTTAAACTCCTTGCTAACTATAAAATGTTACTCTTCTTTTTATCCTCATTATTATTAGGTGGTGCCTTGCAATTAACCAATATGTATGGTGATACCTATTTAGATTTCTTTAAGTATTTTCCAAAATATGCAGATTCATTTTCTGTGAAATACTCCACCATTATCATGTCAATTTCGCAAGTTTCAGAAACTATATTCATTCTTGCTATTCCATTTTTCTTGTCCAAATTTGGAATTAAAAAGGTAATGTTAATCAGTATGATTGCATGGGTTTTGCGCTTCGGATTACTGTCCTATGGAAACCCAACCGATGGACTTTGGATGATTATTGTATCTTGTATTGTATACGGAATGGCATTTGATTTCTTTAATATTTCAGGCTCCTTATTTGTAAATTCAAATGTACCCAAAGAAAATAGAGCCAGTGCACAAGGATTGTTTATGATGATGACTAACGGTTTTGGTGCTATTCTAGGAAGTTCGATTAGTGGAATTTTAATTGACAAATACTTCACTTTGAAATTTACAAGCATTCAAACATTGAGTGCTTATTTTGAAGCTAAAGCAACAGATAAAACCATTCAAGAATTATTAACTGATAATGAAGTATTGTTAAATGGTACTTTAAAAAATCCAGTATTGATAAAAGATTGGTCACCCATTTGGTTGACTTTCGCTATTTATGCCCTAATCGTAACGATTCTTTTTGCTTTGTTGTTCAAACACAAGCATGATCCGAATGCATTAATAGAAGTTTCGCATTAATTAAAAAAGGGACCTCGTCATAGAGGTTAGAGTTGGAGGCTAGAGTTGGAGGTTGGAGAATATCATTCTAAAACCTGACTCAAAGTCTATGTCTAGCCTCTATGTCTAACCTCTATTTTCCCTTACAAATCTAATTGATATACCTCCGAGAGACTATCATTATTTTTAATGGTTATTTCTAAATCATTGACTAGACCATCTTTGATATCATATACCCAACCATGGACATGAATAGATTGTCCTGATTCCCATGCAGATTGAACTATTGAGGTTTTTGCAAGATCCATAACTTGTTCAATTACATTGAGTTCAACAAAGCGATTAAAGCGCAATTTTTCATCCGTTATGGCATTCAACTCTTCATGATGAAAGCGATACACATCTTTAATGTGCCTTATCCAATTGTCAATTAAACCAATATGTGAGTTGGTCATTGCAGCTTGAACACCACCACATCCATAATGTCCACAGACTATAATGTGTTTGACTTTCAACACATTGACTGCATAGTCCAAAACAGATAGCATACTCATATCCGTATGTATGACCATATTAGCAATATTTCTGTGAACAAATACCTCACCTGGATTTGCACCTATGATTTCATTCGCAGGTACACGACTATCAGAACATCCTATCCATAGCAGTGGTGGTTGCTGACCATCCTTTAATCGATTGAAGAATTCTGGGTCTTTCTCTAAATTTTCAGCGACCCATTTTTTGTTGTTGTCTAATAAATTTCTATAAAATGTTTCCATAATAAATGTTTAATTTTTAAGTGTTACTTGAATATTTTTATTTGAAGCTTTGAAAGACACAAAATCATGCAATAATTCAGATACATCATGATCCATATTTTTACAATTACTACAATCAATTATTACTTTACTATCATTAGGTAAATTATTGAGTTGTTCTATCAAACCTGGTTTATTAATAAAGTTTACATCTTCAGATAAAGTCAAAACAATACCATCACCAGTATCCTTTTTATCAATATTCTTTTTGAAATTCTTTCTTAAGATGAAAAATACAGATAGTACAATTCCAATTCCGATTCCTTTCAATAAATCAGTCAGAAGAACACCTATTATTGTTCCTAAAAAAGGGATAAACTGATCCATTCCTAATTTATAAATTTGTTTATACATAGAAACTTTGGAGAGCTTATAACCAATTAAAATCAAAATTGCTGCTAATACGGATAAAGGAATTAGATTAAGTAATGGAGCGAGAAATAGTAAAGATAAAGCCAGGAATAAGCCATGAATAATGGTAGATAATTTAGATTTTGCTCCGGCATTGATATTGGCAGAACTGCGCACGATAACCTGAGTAACTGGAAGTCCACCGATTAATCCACTCAACATATTTCCCAAGCCCTGAGCTTTAAGCTCCCTATTGGTTGGAGTAGTGAATTTCATAGGGTCCAATTTATCGGTAGCTTCAATACTCAATAGCGTTTCTAAACTTCCAACAATTGCTAAAGTAAATGCAATGATATAAACATTCACATTATTCAAAAACGACCAGTCGGGTGATTTAAGAAACTTGAATAGATCAACAGGAGCATTCAATTTTGGAATTTGAACCCTATGAATGGGCATTACATATCCTGAAGGCCACCAATGATAGAATCCAATATTTATTGCAATTGCAAGAAGCACAACCAATAAAGCCCCTGGGACAAATTTAAAAATCAACAACTTTTTAAGCGCAGGAAGATCGAGTAGCAACAAACATATAACGGAGAACAAACCAATAAGCAGCGAACCCTTATTTAAGGAAAGCATTGCAAAATACAATTCGCTCAAGGTATTGTGTCCATCTTTTTGAAAGAAAGATTCATCTCCGAAGAAATCCTTATCAAAACCTATAAGATGAGGAATTTCCTTTAAAATGAGCATAATTCCAATCGCAGCCAACATTCCTTTGATTACAGCTGAAGGAAAATAATTGCCAATAGTTCCAGCCTTGCAAAATCCTGCAATAATTTGGAGTACTCCTGCCAAGAAAACAGCGAGAAGAAATCCTTCAAAAGATCCTAATAATTGAATGCCACTGATTACAATAGTAATCAAACCAGCTGCTGGACCGGAGACTCCGACGCGTGAACCACTAAATAGGCCTACTACTATTCCGCCAACAATACCTGCTACTAATCCTGCAACAGGATTTGGCAATCCTTCCAGGCCAGGAATGGAGGTGGAGGCTAATCCTACACCAAGGCAAAGCGGTAATGCAACAATAAATACAACTAAACTTGAAGGCAAATCACTTCGCCAGCTTTGAAAAATTTTTAACATACATAAGAATTAAATTAATATTTGAGCTTAATTTAAATTCTTGTGTCTGGAGGGGAAAAATGGGTTTGAGAATATCCTTTGTGAGGATTTTGATTGAGCTTAAAATAAGCAGTTTTACAATTTTGAGCATCTGCTATCAATGAATGAAGATCTATGAAATTAGGATTGCTTATCAATAAATCATTGAAATCAAAAAAGTCATCGAACGATTCGGAATCATCAGCATCAGATTCTTCTTGCAAAACAATATATTCTTTTGAGTTTTTATCCAATTGCTGATTCGCAATATAAATTGCCATGGCAGATTGAGTAACAAACATCAATAAAAAAAAATATCTTGAAAAAAGAATTTTCATTTTCATGTGTCAAAAATACAAAAAATTGATGCCTAGAATACCAATTAAGAAATTACCTTAAGATTTCTTCCAACTTTAATAAACGCAGCAATTGCTTTATCCAAATCTTCTTTTGAATGCGCTGCAGAAATTTGTGTGCGTATACGAGCTTGTCCTTTGGCTACGACTGGGAAGAAAAATCCGATTGCATAAACACCCTCGTCTAATAAATCATTAGCAAATTGTTGAGATAGAGCAGCATCGTATAACATAATAGGAACGATTGGAGAATTACCTGCTTTAATATCAAAACCAGCTGCAATAATTTGCTGCTTAAAATACGCTGTATTTTCTTCTAATTTATCTCTAAGAGTAGTATTGGAAGATAAGATTTCAAACACTTTGATGGAAGCGCCTACAATTGCAGGAGAAAGAGAATTAGAAAATAAATAAGGTCTAGAGCGTTGACGCAACATCTCAATTATTTCTTTTTTACCGGTAGTATATCCACCCATAGCGCCGCCCAATGCTTTACCTAGAGTTCCAGTAATGATATCAACACGATCCATAACACCACATAATTCAGGAACTCCTCTACCCGTTTTTCCCATAAAACCAGCAGAGTGGCATTCATCCGTCATGACAAGCGCATCATACTTGTCTGCTAAATCACAAATTAGATCCATCTTAGCACTATCGCCATCCATAGAAAACACACCATCAGTAACAATGATGCGATGTCTTTGATTTTGAGCTTTAATCAACTGTTCTTCAAGATCAGCCATGTCTGAGTGCTTGTAACGATAGCGTTGTGCTTTACATAATCTTATTCCATCGATAATGGAAGCATGATTTAATTCATCTGAAATGATAGCATCTTCTTCGGAAAATAAAGGCTCAAACACACCTCCATTTGCATCAAATGCAGCGGCATATAAAATAGTATCTTCTGTTCCATAAAATTCAGCAATTTTCTGTTCTAATGTCTTGTGAATATCTTGCGTACCGCAAATAAAACGAACGGAAGACATTCCAAATCCATGAGAATCTAAAGTGTCTTTAGCGGCCTGAACTACCTCAGGATGTGATGATAAACCCAAATAATTATTGGCACACATGATGACAACTTCATCACCGGTATTAACAGTTACTTTTGCTCCTTGTGGACTTGTGATGATCCTTTCTTTTTTCATTAAGCCATTTTCTTGAATCGACTTAAGTTCTTGGGATAAAAAAGATTTTATTTTACCGTACATAATTATTTTTTTAAATATTGATGACTGCGCTTAATAAGAAAACTCAATAATACCTTAGCATCATTCTCCTGAATTTTTCTTCCAAAACGAATAGGTTTATCAAAATAAAGAAAGCTAAATCGTTCACCTCCGTTGATCCAAGGTGAAGATTCCCAAACCTCTTGCAAAGAATTTTTTTCTGGAAACTCTAAAGTAATGGATTGAATATTCTCATGATAATAAACATTAGATTTTCCATATTTACCTAACGCTTTTTTAATATGAATTCCTACTTCATCAATTTTAATTTTTTCTTTACCAAAGAGTAGCCAAATGAAAGAACGAGAAACGCGCAAAGCATAATAGGCCCAAAAAACAAGCATTACAAAAAGTATAATCTTTTCTTGGTTATTCAATTTTAAAACATTGAAAGACCATGTGAGTGTAGCTCCAATCACCCACCACATAGCCAACCAGGAACCCATTAAGGTATTCACCCAAAACTTTTTTTCAGGATCAATGACTACCGTTGTTTTATGTGTGTGATCTACAAAACTAATACGCTTTCCAATCCATTTCATGATACAAAAATAAAACAAAAAACCCCGGCGAAAGCCAGGGTTTCAATAAAGTTTTTAAGAATTAGAAATTCCATACATCATGTTCCCACTTGCGGATTTCATCTTTTATTTTTTCAGCCTCGTACAAAGCATCAACTCCATAACGATAATCTTCTACATCTCTATCAAATTTATCTGAAGTCTTATAAATCATTGCGCTAAACTTTCTCTTCCAAAAAAGATCATCAAAAGACATCCATTGAGCATCAGATTTTTCACTATAAACAAAATAGTTCACAATTACATTACGAAGCTCAGGGAAGTACAACCAAAACATTTCAGATTGAATTGCGGTTTCACTATTTGGATCTAATGGTTGAGGAATTGGAGGAGAACTTGGATTTGCAGGATCCGTCTCTAACTTTTTCAATTTACCATCAATATCTACAAAAAGAAAATTAGCAAATCGGTCTAAACCTTCATATGGGTCTACTTTGGAATTATCAGTTGGAACTAAATAATTTCCAACGGGAGCAATAGCAATAATTCTTCTATCCAATATGGATCTCTCCTTATCAAAGAACCAATCTTCCTTGATGTTATAAGCCATAATACTTTTTGAATTGATGTAATAAACTGCTCCAGGTGACTTTAACGCATCACCATTTTTTGCAACATTCCAAGCATCTTCAATTTCTTTACGCTTTTTAACATCTTGAACCCATATTCCTAATTGATCATAAACCGTTAAGTTTGGATCATCATCACTCGGATCCACCATAGAAGTAGGTGACATAATAGTTAATGAATCAACCCAATCTTGAAAGGTAGGATTAAAACCTTTAGAAACTGGGAGTAATCCAAGAGGCTTGTTGTTAGGATCAGGAATGGTCATAAATCCTCCAGAAGCTCCAAATGAAAGTACTTTCGACACATCTTTTCTATAATTTGCATTATTAAAAAAGTCATCAGAGTTATTCTTTACAATAGGATACTTTAATTGATAACCATCTTCAATATAAGGTGTACTAGCAGAAGCAACATTATACACTGTAATATCACCTAAAAGTATGTGCTTGTATATTATGGTCCATAAGGATAATCTTTCTTGATGACGCAACCAGTTTTTATCAGCTTCCACATCAACTCTTTTAGAAGGAAACTTATAATCAACCTGATTAAAATCATCATAAGGTAAAAACAATTCAAAATTTATTTTTTCTTTTGCATCTATCCTTGAGAATACTCTTTTAGACCAAACATAATCAGCCAACCGCACATGCTCATATTCAATCTTTGATCTAATTGGCAATTCTTCTTTAAGTACAACCCCGTCAATAACTCCACCAGGAAGTACATTTAATGGTCCACGGAAATCATCAGCTTGTTTTTGTTGATTATTAACAGGCTGCGCCCATATAATTGTTAATCCAAATTGAAAAAACAATATGACTAAAACTACACAATTTAGATTTTTCATATTTTTTTTATTGAGTTACAGTTAAATAACCTGGAACTTGATAAGTATCTCCTGTAAGAGAACTTACAACTGTCACCATGATTCCAACCTTTTTACCAGGTCGAATTTTTGTTAAAGCAGATGCAGGAATAACATTACCAGATCCTGAATAATCTTCACCAACTTGAATGCTTTTATAAGTGTAATTAGTAACTAAAACAGAACCTTCAAGAGCAACAGTAACACGACCGCCACCTTTAGAAATTGTTGTAACATTTACTGTAGGTTTTGGCATAGATTTCACTTTATAAGGGAAAGTACCGATATTAACAGACTTACCTTTTGCATCCTTACCTGTTAAAGTAATATTAACGCTGGTTAAACCTCTTCCTGGATTAATAGCATATCCTTTTCGACCATTATAAGTTATTTGAGTTTTAGTACAACCAGGAGCGCTTATGTCTGTTGAAACAAAACCTGAAGCAGAAGGGATTATTTTATTTCCATAACCTCTGTACAGCAATGCAAACTCAGGCATTTCCAATGAACCACCTTTAGTAGCTACTTGAACTTTTGTTTCGTAAGGCATCCATTTAACGGTACCCATTTTATCAGCTATACCAACTTGACCTGAAATTTTCATTTCACCACCACCAGCTGCACGCAATTTGAGAACTGCCATTCCATCTTTTGTTTCTGAAATAGTTCCTTGACCTGGCTTCACTAAAGGTTGTTTGTCAGAATCAAAGGCAGCCATGAATACACTTACCTGAAATTCTTCACCTGGACTTAAAACGGCAGTTTCAGGATAAGCCATTCCTAAAATTTTATTAAAGGAATATTGACCTGTACTAATTTTTCCTTTTAACATAAGAACTGCTTTGGCTCTTGCGCTCATTATTTCATTTTGCAATGAAGAGAGAGATGCCAATGCACCTACTAAAGGAGCATGTGCAAAAGTGCGACCTAACCAATGAACTTTACCTGTATGACCTTCATGTTCTGCCATTTCTTCTTTGGTAAGTTCTTGGTAAATCCCCATCAAAGGTTCAATATCCTCTTTATTGATTTTATTAGATTTCAACATTTTTGAAATTTGCTTTTCTAGATCAGCAAAATCTTTAAAATCAACAATATCCTTTGTTTTAATCTTGAATTGAGTATTACCTTCTTTATAAGTACCTGTCAAGTCAACTAGAGTATTTCTATATTTTTTAAAATTATTCCAAAAAATCATTCCTTTAGAATTTGCTGGAATATTTTCAGCCTCAGAACCGATTAATTGAAATTGAGGAACATCAAAGTTATCTTTAGATTGAACCGCCATTAAATTTAATTTGGCTGGTCGTAAAGGTTCGTTTTTACTCCATTCTTTCCAAACAATAGCATCTTTTGCCTCTTCTGATAGCAGATTGCCTTTAAATGGTGTAACATCTTCACCTACTTTATCTAAAATCAACAACTTAAGGTCGTCTATTTCGTGAATAATTTGACCTGTCTTTTCATCAACTTTATTAATTATTTCTAAAAAGCGTTTTATTTTTGCTCCTTTTGCTAAGCCTGATTCGTCTTTGGTACATTCTGTTAATGCTGCATTCAAGTCAGATACAGCTGTATTACCTCTATCTAATTGAGTAATCGTACCTTTTTGAATATTTGATTCAATTGCAACAAAAGCATCTAAGATTTGTTTTGATACATTCAGTGCTAATAGCGCTGTTAATACCAAATACATCATCCCGATCATCTTTTGTCTTGGGGTTTCCTTGCCACCAGCCATAATCTATTGTTTTAATTTTGTTAAATAATTATTTACTTAGTCTGTGGCTTTATTTAGCTACGCATTGCTTTCAACATGTTTCCATAAACATTGTTAAGGTCCGTAAGGTTTTGAGCCAAAACAGCCATGTTTTCACGGTATAAACGCGTATCTTCAACTGAAGCTGAAAGATTACTCATCATATCTACCACTTGTTTTTGGAATTGTTGAGTCGCCTCTAAATGGGAAGAAGATCCTTGCAATTGTAATTCGTAAACATTATTTAATGCAGTTAAGTTTTTAGAAACATTTTGCATTGCAGCACCCATATTTTCACCTTCACCTTGAGAATCTGTAATTCCAGATAAAGCAACGGAAGCTTTTTCATAATCTCCAGCAAGAGCAGATACTCTATTGGAAGCAGCTTCTAAGCTAGAAACATAAGAATCTGTTGCTGCAGCAGCATTACTAACACTTTTTAATTGTTCAGCATTATGACTTAAATCACGCATGGAAGAACCTAAACGGTCTAATAAAGCTTGATCAATTTTTGCTTTCGCTAGTAAGTCATCAAATTGGTCAGTAATTCCAGTTCCTGCTGATCCAGAACCACCACCTAATTCCATTGGCTTAGGAAATGCTTCTAATTCTTCAGCTGATTGTGGACGCTCGTCTTCAGGTAATAAGTAAGGGTAATAAACAGCCCAATTAGGTTCTGTATGTAATGGTTCCATAGCACTTAATGCGAAAATAACTGCTTCTGTGGATAAACCGATAATTAACATAACATCACAAAAAGGCCAGTGCATGATTTTAAATAACGCTCCTAAGATTACAACAGATGCGCCATAACCATAAACTACCTTCATTAAATTTTTGTACCCTTTTGATGCGAAAAAACCGCCTGACTTACCACTCATAACTTTTGATTTTTTTAGATTAAACTTAGATTTATTGTTTTTGTTACAGATTTACTTACTTTAATTGAATATCACTTTGAATTTCTTCTCCGTTTTCAGCTTCCAAATCTTTACCACCACGCCCTAAATGTGTCATTACATTACGGAAACCGATGTACGATTTAGCTGTATCTTGATATTCAAATGTTCGTGTAGAATTCATAAGGTAATAACCTATGTCTTTCCATGAACCTCCACGAATTACTTTCCTTTTCTTAACTGGATGATCTCCGTCTTTTGCATCATATTGATAATCAGAATTTATATCATGAGAAAACTCATATGCTGACTCATCAAATGCAGTTGAACACCATTCTGCAACATTTCCTGCCATACAATATAAACCGAAAGCATTTGGATTATATGAATAAACTTTAACTGTATGGAATCCACCGTCTTCAAAATAACGGCCACGCATTGGTTTAAAGTTAGCTAAGAAACATCCATTGGCATTTCTAATATAAGGACCACCCCAAGGATATGGAGATAAATCTAAGTCACCTCTTGCTCCTCTCTCCCATTCTGATTCTGAAGGTAAACGGAAATCATTTACAAATAAATCACCATTAGACATTAACCAACTATGGTATAGTTGTGTTCGCCACACAGAGAATGCTTTTGCTTGAGACCAAGTTACCCCAACAACAGGATAGTTATCATAGGCAGTATGCCAAAAATAATTTTGAGTCATTGGATCATGAAAAGAATAAGTAAAATCACGAACCCAACACATAGTGTCTGGATAAACATGAATTTTTTCCTTAACAATAAATCTACTTCTATCAGAATGTCCACGAATGGCATTATGTTGTCCTTTGGTATTGGTATAACCTAAATCCAAATCTTGACCTGGATTAATTAGAATACCACCTTGAACCAAAGCATTATTATTTGCATCCTTAGGAACAGATAAAATTGATGGGTCCATTAACGCTGGATCATTATAAACTGTTGAATCAAACATTACTTGACTTCCATCAGCATTTAATGTTGAACGATGTAAACCATTATTTTTATAATCCTTTGATAAAGGATCTCTTCTATGAGCACCTGTTAATGCAGGATCTAAATAATTGTAAGAATTTCTTGCATCTACATCTGCTGTTTGAATTTTACCTCTTTTAGCAGCTTCTTTAAAGTCAATCCAGTAGTAATCATAAAACAACAATCTTGTATCTAATTGTTTATTCTTAAAATACTCTTCTTCTTCACTTAAGAACATGTCAGACAATAATAAAGCAGTTTCTGGATCAGCATAATCAATAGGAACTTCCCAATTTAAGGTAAAGAACTTTCTATTTTCAATTCTACCACCATTTGCTTCTAATACTTTTTTGTCAAAATCCTTTGGAGCCTCTGATTTAATATCTGCAGACTTCCCTTCCTTAGAATAAGCATAAAAAATATTTGAAACTTCAGCAGGATTTAAAGTTATCTCTAAATCTTTTTTAGTTGTTTTCTTAGGAGCTTTATCAAGACCCGCTTTCTTCCAATCAAAACCTGTAACTTTTATTCCATCATGACCAGTTAGATATAAATATGCTTTATCTAACTCTTTGCCACCTTCCGGGTTTAAAAAAGGTTCGAAAGGAGTATTAGCACCTTGTAAATCTGAACCCATAGACATTAGAGTTCTATATGGTTCTTTAAAGAAATCATCTGGTACATTTACCCATTGTTCTGCATCATCACCAGATTGTCTTCTATATAATTTTTCTCTTGCAATTGAATCTCTTACCCAATCAACAAATTGACGGTACTCATTATTAGAGATTTCAGAAGCATCCATATAGAAGGCTTGAACAGATACCGTTTTAATTTGAGCTGTATTCAATCCCATGATGTCTTCATCAGCAGCACCTGATTGATATGCGCCTGAAGGAACATAAATCATACCGTAAGGAACTTTACCAGGACCTAATATATCTGGATAAAAGGTATCACGACCTTTAACACCAACTAAGTTGCCTTCAATGTCTTCACAAGAGAATAACAAAGTAACTACAACTACTAAAGCAAAAATTCTTTTCATTTTATCCTTTTTTGGTTCATTCGTTTTTCCAAACTAACTTGCTACAGGTTGAATAAGTTTTGGTATAACGGCGGAACAATAAAAATGGTTACACAATTAATTAATCTAACTTACAACCAACGAGGGTGACGAGATTTTGTCACTGGTGGCGGTGGTAAGTAATAACAGTATTTAACTAATAGTTCATGTGAACCACGGGAAATACTTGCTAATTTATTTATAGTAATATCATAAGAATAACCAACAGTCATGTTTGCCATTGGACTATATCCTAATACCACTGCAACTGCATCTGATGTTCTAAAAGTAAGCCCACCATATGCAATTTCTTTGTTATTTTTCACATAAAAATAACGAGCATTTATGTCAGCTGAAAATTTAACTAAATCAGTTCTAACCAAAACATTCGCATCAATATTACCACCAGCGATATTCAACATTTTATATCCACCCATTAAATAATAATGGCGCGCTGACTGATAGCTTTGTGTTCCGGCAATGGTAGAGCTTTGTAATAGCGATTGACTTAAATGGGTTGAGGAAATACCTGCATAATAGTTTTTACCTTTAAAATAAGCGCCAAAATTTAAATCTAAGCTCGTTGCGCCAAAACCAGCAACTGGAAGAGTTGGATCGATTAAAGTTTGAGGTGGTACCCACAAAGGATTCAT
>CANJQZ010000032.1 GCA_947476515.1 Flavobacteriales bacterium | reverse complement strand
TAGCGGGATATACTGATACAAGTATCATGTCCTATACGGCAAAATATGCAAGTGCTTTCTATGGTCCATTTAGAGATGCTTTAAATTCAGCGCCAAAATCAGGAGATAAAAAAACATATCAAATGAATCCCGCTAATAAAAGAGAAGCGCTTCTAGAAGGTCAATTGGATATGGAAGAGGGAGCAGATATGTTAATGGTTAAGCCTGCATTGGCCTATTTAGATATTATTCATTTGATGAAAGAGAATTTTCCAATCCCAATAACGGCCTATAATGTAAGCGGAGAATGCGCTATGGTAATAGCAGCAGCTGAAAAAGGCTGGTTGAATTATGAATTAGCAGTTGCTGAAATATTATTGAGTATAAGAAGGGCAGGAGCAGATGGAATTCTTACTTATTTCGCTAAAGATTTCGCTAAATTTAACAAAAAGTAACTTATTAAATATGTCTATTTACTATATTGATAATCAATGGATAAGCTTAAAAAAATTTGAAGATGTTTTAGCATCTAATTGCCAAGTTGAATTGAGTGCTTCTGCAAAAGAATCAATTAATAAATGTCGTTCTTATTTAGATGAAAAAATAGCAAGTTCAGATCAACTAATTTATGGTATTAATACAGGATTTGGATCTTTATGTAATACTGCAATTTCATCATTTGATTTAGAGGAACTTCAGCGAAACTTAGTGCTTTCTCATGCCTGTGGAATGGGTTCTGAGATTCCACATGAAATAATTAAACGGATTTTACTTCTGAAAGCTATTGGCTTAGCACATGGAAATTCAGGAGTTGAACTTCTAACTGTTGAGCGTCTTTTGTTCTTTTATAATAACGATATTTTACCTTTGGTTTTCGAGTTAGGAAGTTTAGGTGCTTCTGGTGATTTAGCGCCTTTAGCGCATATCTCGTTAGGTTTAATAGGTGAGGGTAATGTATATTATAAGGGACTTAAAATGTCTTCAAAAGATTTACACCTTAAATTGGGTATTTCTCCATTAATTTTAAAGTCAAAAGAAGGACTAGCATTATTAAACGGCACTCAGTTTATGACTGCTTATGCTAGTTATGCAGTACATCATTGTTCCAATATGTGGTATAAATTTAACAACATTGCTGCCTTGTCATTGGATGCCTTTGATGGCCGAAAAGAGCCATTTCAGTCTAATGTTAATGATATTAGGAATCAAGTGGGGCAAATTGAAGCTGCTTCTTATTTTCGTTCAATTATGGAAGGAAGTGAATTGCTTAAGCGGCCTAAAGCGCATGTTCAAGATCCATATTCTTTTAGGTGTATACCTCAAGTTCATGGAGCATCTAAGGATGTATTCGATCATTGTACCAAAATAGTCGAAAGGGAATTAAATGCCGTTACGGATAACCCTACTATATTTCCTGAGGATGATCAAGTGGTTTCAGCTGGGAATTTTCATGGTCAACCCTTGGCTTTATCTTTGGATTTTTTAGCCATTGCACTTGCTGAAATGGGGAGTATATCGGAAAGAAGGACTTATAAATTAATTTCCGGAACTAGAGATTTACCTGCTTTTTTGATTGAAAATCCGGGATTAAATTCTGGCTTGATGATTGTTCATTATGCCTGTGCGGCCATGGTGAGTCAAAACAAGCAATTATGCACTCCGGCCTCTATTGATACTATAGATTCAAGTAATGGACAAGAAGATCATGTGAGTATGGGCGCCAATGCAGCTACCAAATTGTATCGAATTATTGATAATTGTTATGCTATAATGGGAGTTGAACTTATTAATGCAGCTCAGGCATTAGAGTTTAGGCGTCCAATGACTTCTTCTTCTAAATTAGAGGAATTAGTTACTCAATTCAGAAATGTTGTTAGCTTTTTAAAAGTAGATAGGAATTGCCATATCGATATGGTGAATGCAAAAGATTTTGTAATTAATAAAATGGAACTATGAAAGAAATAGAAAATTCTGACGAATTAGAGTTGAAATCCAAACCGCCCAAGTTTTTATTGGTTTTATTGATTTTAACTTGGTGTAACACTGGTCTTGCGATAATTAGTAGCTTATATACTTTAATGATGGGAAAGCCTTCGGTGGAAGAAATTAAGCAGTCGAAAGTTGAACTAGCAACATCTATGAATCAAATGACAGAAATGAAGATGCATTATTTTGCTACTCTTATGCAAAAAATTCAATATCTGACTGATGCTATGTATGCTAATTTTATTGGGTTTCATCTTGTATCATTTTCTGTAGCAGCAATTGGTTGTGTGGCTGCATTTTTTATGTTTCAAGGAAAGCGTTTAGGTTTTCATGTGTATATCGTTTATTCTTTAGTATATTTATCACAAACTTATCTATTTGTTAATCCAGCATTTGTTCCAACAGAAATGCTAGTGATTAATGCTTTTTTTGCATTTATTTTTATCTTGATGTATTCAAGAAATTTAACTTTTATGAAAAAATAAGTTAGATTATTAATCCATATTTTATGAAGCGCTTTTTAGTTACAGGTGGCACAGGGTTTTTAGGGAGTATTCTAATAAGCGAATTGATTTTTCAGGGCCATTCGGTGCTTGTTTTAGCAAGAAGTGAACGAAAAGCTAGGCAACTCTTATCAAAGTTTAATTCAGATGAACTTCAAAGGATTTGTATCTTAAAAGGGGATGTTACGCATGTAGATTTGGGTCAATCTTTTGGGTTTATTGATGAAAACAAAGGCTATATTGATGTTGTTTATCATTTGGCTGCCATGGTTAAGTTTGATGAAGAATTGGCTGATGAATTAATGAAAATAAATCTTCAAGGAACAAAAAACACTTTAAAACTATCGGAAAAATTAGGAGTGAAGCAATTTATTCAAGTGAGTACAGCCTATACTTTAGGTAAGGAATTGAATGGGATAGAGGAGCTATATCCTGAAAATCAAGTTTGTCATAATCCCTATGAATTATCGAAGGTTTATGCTGAACGAGAAGTAATGTCCTATAAGAATAAAATGAAAGTTAATATTGTTAGGCCTTCAATAATTGTAGGAGATTCAAAAACAGGTAGGGCTGACTCTAATTTTGCTATTTACGGTTTCTTGAGAGCTCTTTCCGTTTTTAAGAAAAGAGCATTGCGTGATGGATTTTCAAAAGAATTCTTCAGGATTATTGCTTCAGCAAAAGGGACTTCTAATCTTGTACCGATTGATTATGTTGTTAAGGTACTTTTGGCAGTGCATGCTCTTGGAGAAAATGAACAGATTTTCCATGTTACTAACCCAAATCCTCCGACAAATCAATACATTTTGAGTAGAATTAAGTTTTTAATGAAATATGATCAACTTACTATAACAACTGATCCATTGATTGGTATACATGATTTAACAATTAAAGAGCGTATGCTGAATGAATTACTTTGGATTTATAAGCCTTATCTTGCAACCGATAAAAGTTTTGATGATAGCCAAACACAATGTCTCCTTAAAAATAGTGAGGAATTACAATTAGACATGGATCATAAGATGATTGATTTAATCCTTGCTAGCGGAATAGCTTAAAATATTTTCCCGGGATTCAAGATGTTGTTCGGGTCAAACACTTTTTTAATTTCCCGCATTAAATTTAAACTCACCTCCGAAAAAGCAATATCCATATACGGTTTTTGTACAAGTCCGATTCCATGCTCACCTGAGATGGTTCCTCCTAAACGAACAACCTCTGTGAATAATTCTCTAATGGCGATGGGTAATTCATCGTTCCAAAAAGCATCGCTTAAATTCCCTTTAATGATATTCACATGTAAATTTCCGTCTCCAGCATGTCCATAACAAACGGATTGAAATCCATATTTAGCGCCAATTTTTTTTATATGATAAAGTAATTCAGGCAATTGATATCGGGGCACTACAGTATCTTCTTCCTTATAAATAGATTGAGACTTTACGGCTTCACCTGCTTTTCTACGCAAGGTCCATAAGGTGTTTTTTTGAGCCTCTGATTCAGCAAATAAAATTTCATCGTGAGAATAGGATTCTAGCACGGTCATGATTTTTTCGCAGTCGCTCATTAAAATTTCAGGATCAAAACCATCGACCTCAATCAATAGATGTGCTGCATGGTTATCCGCAATGGGAATTGTGCTTTCTCCAATGAAATTCTGAGTCCAAATTAATGCGTCCCGCTCCATGAATTCTAGACCACTTGGGGTTATACCTGCTTGGAATATCGCCGCTACTGCCTCACACGCTTGACCTGCATCGTAAAAAGGAACTAACATTAATAGATTGTGCGTTGGGTGTGGTAAGAGTTTTAAGACAATTTTTGTAACTACTGCAAGTGTGCCCTCAGAACCTACAATTAATTGAGTTAGATTATATCCTGTGGCATTTTTTAAAACATTAGCGCCGGTCCAAATAATTTCTCCTGTAGGCAACACAATTTCTAGATTGAGGACATATTCATTGGTTACCCCGTATTTCACCGCTTTTGGACCTCCAGAATTTTCGGCGACATTTCCTCCAATAAAACAAGAGCCTTTACTCGCAGGATCCGGAGGGTAGAAGAGTCCTTTCTCCTTGACAGTATTCTGTAATACTTCGGTGATAACTCCAGGTTCTGTAATTACTTGATGGTTTTTCTCATCAATATTTAATATTTTATTAAATTTTTCCATGGAGAGTAACACTCCGCCATAAATCGGTAAAGAACCACCACTAAGTCCAGTTCGTGCTCCTGCTGGTGTGACTGGAATTTTATGCTCATTGCAATATTTAAGGATGCTTGATATTTCTTGAGGATTTGCAGGTTTTAATACTACATGAGGGGGGAAAGACAAATCTTCGGTCTCATCATGGCCATAATGTAACAGATCTTCCTGGGAAATTGACATTTCATCACCAACAATGGATTTGAAAAAAGCAATAGCAGCACTTGATAACATGATGATGGATTAATGAATTCAACAGAACGAAAATACTAATTATTTAGAAAGTGAATCAGGAAGATATTGATTTTAGAAATATTAATTCAAAAAGTAGTGTTTTAGTTCTCATAAAAAAGTAATTATAATATCAAAATATATTATAATTTTCAAAATTTGATATATTATTTAAATTATATTGAGATAAATAGGTATTTTTTACTTTGGCTTCATAATTGTCTATCAAGTGCAAATCAAAGTTTTATGACCATTCAAGATAAAATACAGAATATATTAATAGATTTCCCTCCAGAAAATGGGATTTTACTTGATAGATTGAAGGAGCTCATTGCGGAACCTAGTTTAAGTGAAACCGATGACTATACCTCTAGAACCATATTAAATTGTTTAGAGGAGACCATTGATGATAGCGAGGGAAATTCTAATGAACTTATTCCCACAGGTTGGTCGAATTATGATAGTCAACTAGGTGGACTCAGTCTAGGGGAATATGTAATAGTTGGCGGAAGGCCCGGTATGGGCAAATCGCTAGTTCTGTTAGATCTTGCGACTAGGATTTCTTTGCAAACTCAGGTACTCTATTTTTCATTTGACTTGACGAGTACTGCTTTGATGTATAGGATTGCCAATGGTTTTCTAGAGCGACCGATTCCGCTGCATAATCCAGCTGATTTTAAAAGAGTGAATGCGGATGATTTGAAATTATTAAAGTCGTATTTTTCTGCGCTTCATCTTTCATTTTACGATCGACAAATCGAATCGATGACCGAATTGTTCCATTATTGTGAGAAAATGGTTAGAGAAAAGGGCGTTAAGGTAATTATTATTGATTATTTGCAAATGCTATCTTCTAAGCGCTATCGAAACAGTCGTGTTCTAGAGGTGGGTTACATTAGTCGGACTTTGAAGAAAATTGCGCTAGAATTGAAGGTTTGTATAATTGCTTCAAGTCAACTGAACAGAAGTGTTGAAATGAGGGGAGGTGATAGAAGGCCTGTACTAACTGACATTAGAGAAAGCGGGGGTATTGAACAGGATGCAGATAAGGTGTTCTTTGTTTATAGGCCTGAATATTATGGCTTGTTAATCGATGAGTATAATGAATCTACTTTGTCTATGATGGAATTGATTTTAGCGAAAAATAGATTTGGGTCAACCACTACACTTAAATTCAATGTCGATTTTGCAAAGAGCAAATTGGCTCCTTTTGAAGAAGGAAAAAGTAGATTTCAAATTAGAAAAGATCGAAAACTAAATTTGGATGAGGAGGATAATCCTTTTTAATAGTATAAGAGCCGTTGATTAGAACTTATGAGTCATTAATAGACTTGTGGTTGTGTTCTCGCAACCCATTTAGAAGTTGAGTAGAATTAAGGGGCTTTGCCTCCATTCTTGCTCGCTTCGCTCGAAAGAATGCACGCAAATTTGAGATAAGGTTCAACGGCTTTTTTTTAAAATATAATTATGAATAAAATAGAGGATTTGTCGATAAAAAAAGAGATTTTTAAAGATCAATGTTGGAAATTTATTTATTATCCTAATAATTCATTACGCACCACTCCATTTACTTTTTTGAATACAGCTGAAAAATATGCACTTAGAATGTTAGGCATAAAATCAACCTTAGATTTATGTCTTTTTCTTAGAATCTCCTGGAGTGAAATGGAATTGATGTTGAATTATCCGAATTATTTAAATTATACTATTCCAAAAAGGAAAAAAGGTTTTCGTATTATTAATGCGCCTCAAGGGAAACTAAATAAAGTGCAAAAGAAAATTAATAGTCATTTGCAAGGAGTGTATTCGTGTTTAAAACACCCCTCTGTTCATGGTTTTGTCTTGAGTGTAAAACATAAATCTCAAAACGCAAATATTGTTCAGAATGCCTTGCCTCATGTCGGTAAGAGGTATCTTCTTAATCTAGATTTAAAAGATTTTTTTAGTTCAATTTCAGCCCAAAAGGTTTACTCGCTTTTTAGATCTCCTCCCTTTGGATTTGATGAATCTGTTTCTGAAGCCTTAACCTATCTTTTGACTTATAATGGTGTTTTACCACAAGGTGTTGCAACTTCGCCAGTACTTTCCAATTTAATCTGTTTACCTCTAGATAATGCTCTTCTAAATTGTTGTGAGCAAGAAGGGATAACTTACACAAGATATGCAGATGATTTGAGTTTTTCTTCAGATAAATTTATCACTAAACTTCAAGTTCAGTACTTAAAACACATACTTATGACGCATGGTTTTACTCTGAATGATAAAAAATTTAGATTGAGGTCCAAAAATAAAAAACAAGTGGTGACAGGGGTAATTGTTAATGAAAAAGTAAATGTTGATCGTAAGACGCTCAAAAAGGTACGAGCTATGCTCCATGATTTAAATACTAATGGAATTGATCATGCTTCAAGTAGAAATGCAGGTGATTTCTCACATTCAGTTATACAACGAAACATTCGATTTTTGAATTCATTAACTGGACACATTAATTTTATTGGTCAAGTGAGAGGGAAAGATGATTTTCTTTATCAAAAAATGTATAATGATTTGATTCCTTGGCTAACTTATCAATCTATGGCACAAAAATAAGCATTAGGTTTAAGGCTCTATGTGATAATGTTTTATAGTGAATTTAGTAACTTGAAATTTAATATTGATGGATTAACTATCTAAATATTCTTATATTTATATCAAATTTTGATATATGAAGACTTTGGTTTCTTGGGTAGCTTATAACAATGACTTTTACGAAGGGAAAGTTCTCGAAAATGGACCAACAGCAAATTATCACAAATTCTTCTATAAACAAGATCAACATTTATTGCTTTCAAGTGCTAAAGAAAGTGATCTAAGAACGGAGCTCTTGGTGAATTTCTTAAAAAGAACTTACCCTGATCGTATCATTGAACCTATTTATATGGGGATTAATGATCCCATTGATCATAGGGAAATTCAATCAAAAGTGGATCCATTACTCACAAGTCTAAAAGAGGATAAAATTGATGTTTTTATTACTCCTGGAACTCCTTCAATGCAAGTAGTGTGGTATTTAAGTCACCTTGGATTAAATTTAAACACTACTCTTTTTCAAACAAGAGAAGCAAAGTATACTAAAACGAAAGATAAACCGGAATTAATTAAGATTGAATTAGAACAATCATCACTTCCTGTTACAGCTATTTATCATCAAGAGCAAGTTAAAAGAAGCAATGTGTCTGATGATTATTTTATAACTCCTCAAATAAAGTGGATTTATAACAATGCAGAAAAGGTTGCTCAAACGGATTTAGTAACGGTATTAATCTTAGGAGCGAGTGGAACGGGAAAAGAAAATTTAGCTAAATACATTCACAAAAATTCAATTAGATCAGAACAAGCTTATGTTACGGTTAATTGCTCTGCATTTAGTGATTCATTATTAGAATCTCGCTTGTTTGGATATAAAAAAGGCGCCTTTACTGGTGCCGATAAGGACACCACAGGTTTATTCGAGGAAGCAAATGAAGGCACTATTTTTCTTGATGAAATAGGGGATATTTCACCTTATATGCAACAAGCTTTATTGCGTGTCTTGCAAGAAAAGGAGGTCATGCCCCTTGGTGGAAAAGCTAAGAAAATTAATGTTAGGGTCATCGCAGCAACAAATCAAAGTCTAACGAAGTTGTGTGAGGAAGGTAAGTTTAGATGGGATTTATATTATCGCTTGTCCGTAGTAGAATTAGATTTACCATCATTGGTCGAAAGGGGTAAACAAGATATAAAAGCGATGATTGAGTATTTTTTAAATCAAAAGAAAAAAGAATTAAATCGTCCCAAAAAATTAATCTTAGAAAAAGAAGCAATGGAGGTGCTATTAAATTATTCTTATCCCGGAAATGTTAGGGAACTAGAGAATATCATCTCAAGATTGTATGTTTTTAATGAGGAATTAGTCAATGCTGAAGTTTTGCCAAAAAGATTATCACAAGGTCCTATGGAAAAACCAATGCATATTTCCTTTGTTGAAAAAGAACATATAGAAAGGGTTCTTAAGTATTTTAAAGGGAATAAAAGACAGTCCTCTATTGCCATTGGATGGGCTATTAACACGCTGATTAGTAAAATTGAAAAGTACAATATTAAACTTTAATCAGTTTTGTTATTTTAATTTTAAGTGGCAATTCGCTCATCTCATTTTACTATATTCGTAGTATAAATTGCTTTTTATGTTCATGCGAAATTTTTTAATCATTGCATTTATTGGATTAAATTTTCTTGCTATTGCTCAACAGCGTGTTTTTCCTCTATACAATGATTTATCTGTTGATTCAATTTTCACTCCCAAACCTTATGCAACAAAATTAGCTTATGATGTTGTAAGCGGTCATCTTTTTTATGCTGTAATAACAGGTGATATTTATGAGATTTTTTTAAATGAACTAGGTGGGGCCACTGATTCTCTTAGATTTACAGCGGCTGATCATGGCATCACCTGTCTCCAAGGGCTCTGTTTTCGTGATGGCGTTCTGTATCTTTCAGGTAATAATTGGACCTCAACCGTTGGTGTTGGCTATGTGGTCAAAGGAACGCCTTCCTTTAATGGTCAACGCACATGGGAGATCATGGTGAGTACGGATCCTTATCCAACTGCTAGTCCAACAGGTGATCATGGTTTTACAGGTGTTGCAGTTGATCCTAGTGGTTCAAATGTTTTTGTTAGTAGCGGTGCAAGGACTCATTTAGGTGAATTAGATGATAATAATGGTGCTTGGCCAAATACTAGAGAAGTGCCTTTAACTTCTCGTATTTTTCGTTTTCCTATAAACAGTTTGAATGTTTTATTGCTCAATGATTCAGCTTCTCTTGTTAATAGTCCTTATTTATTTGCATCAGGTACGCGCAACGCATACGACATGGCTTGGGATAGCAAGGATACCCTTTTTGCAATTGATAATTCTGGTGAAAGAGATGATCCGGAAGAATTGAATTGGTTGAGAAAAGGTAGGAATTATGGATTTCCATGGAGAATGGGTGGAAATGATAATCCTATACAATATCCCAACTATGATTATCATATTGATCCCCTTGTAAATCCAAATGGAAGTGGTGTTGCTGCTGGTTGGTTTAATTACACTTCAGGATTTCCCCCAATTCCTAACAATGTAAATTGGATGGAGCCTATTCGTAATTTAGGTTCTGCTGGAGATTTTTATCGTGATGCTATAAGTGGAGGAGTTCTGCAGGCAAGTCAAAATGGAACTTATGTAAGTTCTTTCACCGCCCATCGTTCACCTTTAGGATTGGTCTTTGATGCAGATAGTAATTTGTCTTTCCCCTATAAAGGTGATGGCTTTGTTTTGAGTTTTATGCCAGGGGGTGATAGTCTTGGATTTTCTCCAATCTCGCCTTGGGGTAGTCCTTGCCCATTTGTTGACCCTTCTCGCGATTTGATTCAAATGAAATTAGAATATAATGCTTCGATTGATAATTATGAAATGGTAACAAGAAGTGTTGTTTCTGGATTTTATTTGCCTGTAGATGCTGAATTGCTTGAAAACGATCTGTATATAATCGAAAGAGGTGGTGCTCTTTGGAAGATTAATTTTCCTAAAGATCCTATTATTCCTGAAAATTCATTTTTAATGTATCCGAATCCTACTGAGTCTTATTTTAAGGTTGTCTTTGGAATGGATAAAGTGTTAGATTATTTGAAGGTTTTTGATCTTAATGGAAAAGAGCTTTATTATCAAACTAATTCCTTAACGAATTCCATTTCTGTTGATGTATCACTATGGTCTTGCGGTACTTATTTAGTAAGCGTCGCATTTAAAAACGGTATGTTGGTAAACCAAAAAATAATTGTCAATTGATATGAAAAAATATTCCATAATTTTTTTACTTTTTTTCTTCCTCTGTATAGGAGTTTTAGTAAAGGTCTTATCCAATAAGCATCAGGTTAAGGAGGAAAGTAAGATCCTGTCTCCAACAGAAAAAAAAGTTGAGCCAAAAGTAGAACAAATAGTTTCTAATGTGGTGCTTGAAGATACTATAAGGGCTCCACAAGAAAATTTGGAATGGCCTCTTATTCATTCAAAGGATCAAATCATCAGGCATTTAGCGTATACTATTCGCTACAGTGAAGCATATGAACAAGCAGCATGGGTGGCTTACGAGTTAACAGCTGATGAAACGAACCGTTTGTGTGAAAGATCTAATGATTTTGAATCTGATCCAAATGTAAGTACAGGAAGTGCAACGGATCGTGATTATAAAGGTTCTGGATATGATCGAGGTCATTTGGCACCTGCTGCGGATATGTCCTCCACTGCTAATACCATGCAAGAATCTTTTTATTATAGTAATATGAGTCCTCAAGATCCAAGTTTTAACAGGGGTATTTGGAAGAAACTTGAGGAACTTGTTCGTGATTGGGCAGTAGATTATAAATCAGTATATGTGGTAACAGGTCCAGTTTTAACTGATGGTCTGCCAACTATTGGACCCAATCATGTAAGTGTTCCAAAATATTATTATAAGGTAATCCTCGACTATCATGAACATCCAAAAGCGATAGCCTTTATTCTTCCTAATCAAGGTTCTAAAGAATCTTTGACCCGTTATGTTGTCTCGATAGATGAATTAGAGCGGATTACTGGTATTGATTTTTTTCCTGGGTTAGTTGATAAAGAAGAAAATGCTTTAGAAAAAGAGGTTTGTATTGCTTGTTGGTCTTGGACATCAAGTAGTTCTGGAAGTCGTACGCATCATTCGTCTAAAAATGTTGGGACTTCAAGTCAATGCATGGGAAAAACTAAAAAAGGTGCGCGCTGTAAACGGATGACCAAAGATCCAAGCGGGTATTGCTACCAGCATGATTAATCATGTTTTTGTTCAAAACAGCAAGCTCACTTCTTTAATTTATTAATCTCGATTAGGTAAATAAGTCCAATCGAAAAATTTACATCATGTGTATGAAGACTGAACGATACATAAAACTCGGTTTACAAACAGCATTAATTTCGTTCTTGCTTGGGACATTTATTTTCGGACTTTACTTCCTTTCTTCATCGTTTGAATTGCTTTTCGTTGGTTATGGTTTTATCGTATTGATAGGACTAATAAATATTGGAATTTTAACTTCAATTTTATTAAAAGCGATTAAAGATATCGACAACAGTAAGAGGTTAATGACTACTTGCGGAATAATGTTACTTAATATTCCAGTGATGTTGTTTTATTGTTGGGTTGCAATAATTCTACTTGACACAATGAGAATAACATTTACAAACTCAACTCAGACTACTTTGACTAATTTAAATATTATTGGTTGTGGTGGTGGACATATTGACAGATTAGAAATCGGACAAAGCGAAACTGTTTGGGTTGATATTACAGGAGATTGCTCAATAAGTGTTGACTACTTTTCAAACGGACTACAAAAAGAGGAACTTGTTGCTGGTTATCTATCAGGTGGTATGGGACAAAAATTGGAACATAATATTAGCGGACATAACTAACAATTTTGATGGCAAGTCAACAAAAAATAACAGTGTTAAAAAACCAAACCCGAAACTGTTACTAGCTTTTTACTTTTGTGTAACTAATCTTAATGTTTTGTTTCCCTTTGAATTGCTAATTGACAATAAATAGGTGCCCTGTGGCAATGAACTGATATCAATATTTTGAGAAGGTGATAAATTCATCTCCTTAACCACCACACCATTCATAGAATAGATTTCTAAATGTGAATCTTCCTTCAATCCAACAAGTTTAAATTGACCATTGTTTGGATTTGGAACCACTTGAATAGATTCTAAAGTTTCGTTCTCTTGAATGGAAAGTGAGTTGTCTTCTACGACAGTTCCTACTTTGTTTATTACCCAGTTGGATGGATCTACATAGATCATATTTCCGATAGGACCAAGATTACTAATGTAAAAATTGTCACTATTACTGTTGATGTCAAAGGTAAGGGTAGTGTCTTGCATTCCTTGTCTCAAGAATCTTAAGCTGATTGGGTTGGTGAATGTTGGCGTAATACTTGGTTTCGAGGTGCTGTGGTTGATTTGTACTAAGGCATCATTTCCCGCTTGTTCCCATTTGACAGAGTAGGTAGGGTAACCTTCACCAAAATACCATTGTTCGAAGAATGGAGTAAAATCAATTCCGGTAGCACTTTGAAACAT
>CANJQZ010000031.1 GCA_947476515.1 Flavobacteriales bacterium | reverse complement strand
TTTTTCAAACAACCATTTTCATAATATTGAGCAAATACTAACTTTCCTTTATGATCAAAACGCTTGCACCAGCCATTTCGAAGATTATTGGAGTATTCGTATTGGCTAAGCAAGGTTCCTAAACTGTCGAAATGTTCTGCACTACCATTTAGTTTACCTCCCAAATAATGAATTACTGATTGCAAGTTCCCATTTTCAAAGAACTTTTCTTGCTTGCGCATGTCATTCAATTGATAGGTGTGCACCTTCTTTTTTCCGTTGGACCAAAATTCATAGGAATCTACCGTCGATTTGTCTGGACTTGTAATCTTTGATAAAGAGTTTAAAAGCACACCAATCTCGTTCCAATTTTTATTTAAAATCGATTCAGTTAATTCTGACTTTGATTTCAAATGAAGTTCCTCCATGATGCCATTTTGAAAATAACTTACATAAGTGGTGTCAGCATTTCTATGATTGTTTAAGAAGTATTTTAATTGCCCTGTTGGATACCAAGTTTTATCTGAACCCAATTCTTTGGAATTATTTACCAATTCAATACTTTGGATTAGTAGTCCATTATCGGACCATTTTTTTTCAAATCCATTACCTAATTTATCAATAGTTCTTTGAAAGGTTAAGACTCCTGACTCATTCCATTCTTTTTTGATGGGGTGAAAAATGAAATTTGACAAGGTGTCGTAAATGTATTCAAAGCGCTTATTTCCATTGTCGTACCAACCTTTCCAAGTATTGACTTTCATATTACGCTGGTAGTGTTGTTCTTCAATTTTGGCACCCAAAAAATTGTAGATAAGCCAATCGCCATCTGGATCTCCATCTTTGTAGTATCCTTTTGTTTTTAACTTCCCGTTGTGGTGATATTCTTCATAAGGGCCATGTTTCGAGGAATGTTCGTGTCCACCATTCAATATAAGTTGATGTGATGTCCTTGATTTTAAAACACCATTATCATCATACTCCAGTGCATTGCCAAAAGGAACCCTTAGGGTGGTGTACCCATCGTAATCAATTGTATGGGGTGGATAATCCTTGATGTCATATTCATTGATTTCTGACAATCTAGCATAGGCGTAGTAGCTCACAAATCTTTGTTTACCATTGATATGATAATCGATATATTTTTCACAACGCCGCTTGGATTTATCCCAATAATAAATGCTGCTTTGTTTTCGATTTCCATTTTCCCAATACGTTTCCATGGTGGCGATGACCGTATCGTGAATATTCCAGGCTGGATGTACTTTTATTTTTGTTGCCCCACTTTCAAAATTCAATTCTTCTTCTGTTAATTTACCATCTTTAAAAGTGCGTTTTTCAAAGATTTTATTGTCGTTGTATCGTCTTTCACATGTTCCGTTTAGAGGAGTTTTTAAATCAGATTCATAATAAATGGAGAATATATAATTGCCCCCTTTTTTATTTTGATACTTGAAGTCACAATCTCCTTGAGCACTTGCGATGATTGAAATTAAAAAAAAGAGAATTGATAATAATTTCATTATTGAAGTAATACTTTAAAGTAAACTTTAGTTTACAACTTTGCAATGAAAATGTTCATGCTATTTGATAATAAATGACGGAATAAAAAAGTCAATTTCAGAAATTAGTAATTAATGGCATAATACAATTGTTCCAGGAGAAACATTTTGAAATAAATATTGTGCGCTCGTTCGAGGTAAATTGATACATCCATGAGATCCAGAAGTTTTATAAATCTCTTTACCAAAAGATTTTCTCCAACTCGCGTCATGCATTCCAATCCCATTGATAAAAGGCATCCAATAGGTCACATATGTTTTATATCCAGGACCTTCTAGACAAGCATTGGTCTCTTTATATTTCACAAAAAAAGCTCCTTTAGTGGTGCTCATTCCTGCAGATTCATTGCCACTAACGAGATCGCTTTGAAAAATTAAACTGTCATTTTTAAATAGATAAAGCACTTGTTTTTTCAGGTCAATTTCAACATAATTTCGATTGCTAGTCAAAGCACTCAAGGAGATATTTTTAATGATATATTTTGGTTTCCTTTCTTCATCCTTTAGCGTAAGCAAGTTATTTGTCAAGATTTTGTTTTCATAAAAAATATCTATTCGGTCCCCTAATTCTGAATTGCTTAGACTAACAGGATTGCCTTCTTTTGAAATAAAATGAATTGAAGGAATTATTTTATCGTGCTCTTTTGCTAGTTTCACGAGGAAATTATAACTGAGCGAGGCATCAATTTTAACCTTCATTTGATCATCAGTTTTGATCCATTTAGCAAATAAAGTGGATGGAATTTTTACTATTTGATTATCAAAATTATAGGAGACTTCTACTTTCATTATTTTATATATCAATTTTAATGCATCAATTGTAGCTTGGTCCTTTAAATAGAAGTTAGGTTTTATATAACAATTGGTATTTAAAAGATTTAATTCCTCCTTATTTTTTGATATTACTTTATCCAATGCAATAGAAAATTTCAGTGTATCTAATTTATTCCCTTCAATAGCCTCAATCCCTTCAAATTTTGAATTTTGATAACTGTATTTAGCATTTTTAGGCGCGATATAATCATTCGATATAATTTTGTTGAGAGCTCTATACAAGGCTGTTTTGCCGATAACTTTGATTGTTTTGTTTTTCCTATGTGAAACAACTATTTTCCATTGCTCATTTTTTTGATGGGCTATTCTATCTTGAATTAAGGAGATTTTAAAATTATCCTTCCCAATAATATCTAATTGATATTGTTCCGTCTTATTTAATCTAAGGTTAGATTTTTTATTTTCATTTTTACAACTGTTAAAAGTCAAAAGCACAATAAGATAAAGCAATACAGTACTTTTTATTCTTATACAATTCATTATTCTATATAGTTAGTTCAAATTATAAGTTAAATTTAAAGCATTTGAATTGAGTATGCTAATGATTAGATTTTCAAGTTTGTTTTTTCTTTTATTTGGGAAACTTGGTTGAATAAATGAAAAAAGCACCAACAATTTAATTTGGTGCTTCTAACTAAGAATTCGAAAAGTAGTATTTCCTTATAACAACAAATCAATTAATCATGATAAATCATCAATGGGAAGATCCCTAATAGATTATCATTTTCAATTTTCACTAGATATTTCCCAGCGCTGAATTGTTTGGTATTGATGTCAATTCCATTCGGAGACAGATATTGACTTCCACTATAGATAATTCTTCCTAAGGCATCAATTATTGAAATTCGCTCAGCTTTTTCGATTGAAAAATGAACGCTTTCATTAGCAGGGTTAGGGAAATATGATATGTTGGGCATATTATTTTCATTTAATCCATCTGTATTCGAAATATTTACTGTGTAAGTTGATGAACAACCTAAATCTGAAGTCTCAGTTAAACTCACCGTAAAAATTCCAACACTAGCATAGGGGTGTGTTTCGTCAAATCCTGTTGACTCAGTTCCATCTCCGAAATCCCAATAATTTGAACTTATATTTCCATTGTTAATAGTGCTGGTATTGGTAAAAACAACAGAGCTTAAGTTCTGACTCCATTCGTAAGTAAAACTTGAAATTGGGGAGGGATTAATGGTAATTGAATCCAACAAATTATAAGTACATCCATCTACTGTTGTTAGCGTTAATGCTACTTGATAAGTACTGTCTGTTAAATAAGTAGTGCTATCTGTTGCAAAAGTTGAATTTTGATTGTTTCCAAAATCCCAAGAGTAGGTGGCAATTTCTTTCCCGTAAATACTCGTTCCACTACTAAACACAATATTGGAATTGGAACAATGTGGAGTAGGTGAGCTTATTGATATTCCAGCACCTTGTCCCTCAATAAATTTTGATGAGGAAACATTCCCATCAATTAATGCTGTAATACTAAAGAAATCAGTAGGTAATATGGTAGTGCAATTACCATTGATGCTATATTTTACTTTTATTAAATTCGTATTGGTAGGAACAATAAAAGTTATAGAGGAACCCGATGTCGTATTACTTAAATAAGAATTGTTTACATTGAAATTTGAAAATGCATCCAATCCAACCAGTAATGATGTGGTAGATACATAAGTTAATTTATTCAAATCAAATTGATGCCAAAAATCAAAAGAACTGATTTGGGTACTAGAAGATTTAATCCAAACGGGAAATTCAATGTAATTTACACTTCCAACTGTCGAATAAACGGCTTGACTGAGGTCAAAAAACATGGTGTCTGTAAGATCTTTTGTTTGTCCAGTATGTGGCTTGTTCGTTTGACTGTTGCAGTTACTCACTACTAGAAATAAGATTGTGATTGTCGTAAAAATTGTTTTCATAGCTTAAATTTTATATAAACAAAGAAAGCCGTGGCCAAAGACCACGACTTTCAGAACTAAAAAAGTAAATTATTATTTTTCAATAACAATTCTTTGTGTTGAACTAAAATGCTCATTAGAAACACGCATTAAATAAACCCCTGCGCTAACATTCTCCAGGTTTATAGCTTGTTTAGTATTTGCATTTACTGTACCAACTTCTTTCAATATTTTACCATTGATATCCATTATTTGAACATTTGCTGTTTCTTTCAAAACAATATTGAAGGTTCCATTTGATGGGTTAGGGAAAATACTAAGTACATCTGTATAATTAGCAATTGAAGTAGATTTCGCAAAAGTTACTTGAACTGGTTTACCGTTAAGTAATCCTAAAGTAGAATTGAAATCTTTCTTGTTAATGGTACCATCATTACTTTCGAAAGTTACCATAGCAACATTGCTGTTTAGATCAAAATTATCCATGTTATTGGCAGAAAATCTGAAAGTTCTGTCATTTGGATTTAAGAAATCCTCAGCATCTGTTCCATTATTTAACGCTTCAATCGTTTGGAAAGATAATTTATCTTCATTAAACATAAACGCTAAGTCAAGTGCATTAACTGGAGACTTTGAACTTAAAACAACTGGGACCTTAACAGTTGAACCGTCTACTATAGCATTTTCTAAGTCTAAGATTATTTCTCCATCATCAGATTTTAAGATTCCATCTGCAGTATATGCTGCATAACTACCATTAACATCACCCAATAAGATTCCTTTGAAAGTCTCTTCTGTAATTACTGGACAAGTTGAGTAGTTGGTTACTGTCGCAGCTAAAGAAGCTCCTACCATCGGCACTTTACCTTTAGAGTATCCAACATTATCATTCGCTGGGAAAGTTGCTGAAATTTGGTAAGCAGCTCCTGAAGTAACTGATGTTTGATCAACAAAGATCCAGTCTCTAGAAGGTTGACCGTTTGAAACACCTGCCGCTGAATAATTCCAAGCTTGTTGAAATTCAGGAATGCTTAAAGTAGCACGCTGCTTGATTTGAGAAATATCTCCAGCACTTACAACACCATCTAAGTTTACATCTAAGGCAAGAACTTGATATACCGATGGAACAAAAGATGCACCATTGATTAATAAAGTTTTTCCTAAAACTGCATCCGCTGCATTAATTAAAATTTGAACAGAATTGGTATTGATGATGTTTCTGTCAATTTTTAAATTTAATCCATTGGTTAAGTTGTGTGTGAAAGAACCACTTAAATTTGGTTTAACTGGAGTACTTGGGTTGTTCACAGTTGTTCCAGTCATACCATAGATATTGGTTACCAAATAGTTGTTAGGCTGAGAATTGTCATAAACTATAGGACTGTTGTCTAACCAGAACTTTAAATTTCCAATATAGTTTTCGTTTTTAACAGAATATGCTTTTCCAGATGATGCAGATTTAGAAACTACACCTGTGATATAACTTTCTTGTAAAAAACTAATTGAAACTACTGCTGAATCTGTAGCATTAAAGTTACTTGATTTTGCAAATTCAACACAGAAGATTTTTCCAGTACCTTGAAATTCAGCTGAACTTGGTGCAGTACCATTAAAGAAAGCTGAAATATTCATACTACCTACATTATTCACTGGTGCATTGATTGAATAGGCTGTTTCAACATAACTAGCAGTTGTCAAATCGTTAAATACAGTAATGTTTCCTGTAGGAATTAACTTTGTATTGTCATAGTTCAATATAACATCATAACCTTTAACATTATCAATTGGACTAGCAAGAGCAACAGCTAAAGGAATACAGAATGTTGGAACATCACAGTTTTGAGTGTTGCTTTGGATAGCATATGGTAATGCATTTGGATCTGCAATTACTAAGCTAAGGGTAGCCGAAGTAGTAATAGCTGAATTGTTATCCGTAGCTTTTGCAACAATTGTTTTATTTCCTGGAGTACTTGTCCAGTTTACTGTATAAGGAGAAGATAAATCAACACCAACAGAAACATTGTTTACAAAAAATTCAACTTGAGATACTGTACCATCATTATCAGCTGCTGTAGCATTGATTGTTACCACTGCTGGAGCGATATAAGCCGCTGAACTTAAAGGAGCAGTAATAGATACTGTAGGAGGGTTGTTACCAACAACATTCATAGTTGCATTGGTAGATACTCCTGTTAAACCTAAGTTATCTGTAGCGACAGCTTTTACCAATTGACCAGCTCCAATTGATGGAGTATAAGCCATTGAATAAGGAGATGAATTGTCAACTCCAACTGAAGTATTGTTTACGAAAAACTCAACTTGAGCAACAGTTCCGTCAACATCTGCTGCTGTTGCAGTGAAAGTTACACTTGCACCAGCAGTTGCTGAACTAGGAGCAGAAACTGAAACAGTTGGCGCTTGGTTATTGGCAACAGTAATTGCAACAGTAGATGAAGTTGTAACCGCACAATCGTTATCTTTTGCTTGAGCAGTAATGTTATGAGAACCAACTGCTGCTGTATAAGAAGCTGCATAAGGTGAAGTAGCGTCAACACCTATTGAAGTACCATCAACAAAAAACTCAACTTGAGATACTGTACCATTTGCATCCGCTGCATTAGCAGTGATACTTACAGCTGTTCCTGTAATAATGTTAGCATTATTTGCTGGAGCTGTAATAGAAACTGTAGGAGCCGTGTTTGCTGTTAATATTAAAGATGCATGTGTCAATTCTGATCCTGTTGGATTAGATGCAACATAATTTTCAGCCAATCCAGTAGCGATATTTACCAATTGAACATTTAATTCAAAACTGAAATTTCCATTGGTTGTAAATTGACCAACAAGAACCATGTTAGAAGTTGTAGCTCCAACGATACCACCTAAAGCGGCAATTGAACCATTTGTTATAGTAATTGAATTTCCAACAGTTTGATCTAAACAGTCAAGTATAGAACCTAAACCGAGTGCATTAGGAACTACATAAGTAGCGGTAGAACTTGCAACCATTCCATCTTGACCACTTGTACCCATAATTGGTAAACCAAAACAACCACCAGCGTTGTTCGCTAATATATTTTGTGTATTACCTAGAGTTCCATCTGTATCTTCTGTTTTTGGCACACCTACTTTACCTGTTGCTGTTCCACCAGTTGTGAAATAAGAGTCAATCATTGCAGTGTTTTTCTTAACATTCACGATTGAAATTGTACCAGGGTTAAGTGATACACCATAGTTTGGATCATTGTAGAAGTTGGTAGTGGTATTTACTTTCAAATTGTGTGCAGCATTACCGTAAATTTGAGAGAATTTATAACCAGCAGCCATATCTACATAAACTCGATAAACAGTTGTACCTGTATTAAGAGTAGTTGATGCTGAATTTGCCAAAGCATTTGCTCCGTCAGCAGCGTTTGTTAAGTAGTATTTTTCAACTACGATACCTGTTAAACCTTGAGCGTAAGACGCCGCATTAAGGCATAACATTCCAAGGCCAAGTATTAAACTTTTTGTTTTCATAACTTTTGTGTTTTTTTTTAAAATGAATCCATGCATGCGAACATGCATGGATATTAGATTTTTTTAGTTACAAGATGTTCCGAATGCAGGAGCGAAGATCAAGAAGTCATTCACATCTGTTATTCCATCATAATTTAAATCTGTAGGACAAGCTGCAACACCTAATGTTGCACCCATAACTTGAGAGTATGTCCAGTCACTTAACCAGTTTTCACCAGCAACTGAAGAAAATGCTCCTCTGTAAGTAGCTGGATCAAAGAATCCATCAACTGGTACTGTAGGACAACCAACAACAGATAATGCTGTAGTTGGGATCACATCATTTTTAGTAGTAACAGTATTAGAAGTCATTGGACTTGACATAACAAATGCATAAGAAAATCCTGGAACTGATGTTGTAGCTACATTCTTGTCAGTTGTAAAAAACTGTAATGAATCTGCTGCTGTATTTACAGTTGAAGTTGTTCCATTTAAAGTAGAAGCATCTTTTACAAAAGAATTGGTAACACCAACAAATGTATTACACTTGATTTTAGTAGTTTGAGAACCATTTCCTACCGTCGCTGAAACCGCTCCTGTAACACTAGTCCAGTTTTGCCATGTATCTCCAGTTGGTCTTGTAGAAGCATTATAAGTTGTTTGTAAATTCAAACCATTCTTGAAATTAGCAAAAATTGAATTGTATATTTCACCTTCTGAAGCTTCTTTCATGTTTATTCCTGCTAAACCTTTGTTATCAGAAGACCCAACGCTTTTTCCATTCCCCATAATAGTAGCATTATAAATAATAGGATGAGATTTAGGACCATTGTTAGATGTGTTATCATCTGCGTCACATTCGAAACCTGAATCAGAATCAGGGCTAATTCCATTATTTCCAATAAAAGTTACACCAACACCTGAGTTAGAAGTATAGCCTGTACCACCATTTGTTATTGTAATTGCAGTAACTGTTCCTGAACCATTAATGGTTGCAGTTGCAGTAGCTCCTGATCCAGCTCCTCCAGAAATAAATACTGTTGGCGCAGTAGTATAACCTGATCCACCTGCTCCAATTGCAATTGCAGTTATTGCTCCACTCGCTACAGTGATTGTACCAGCAGATGCAGAGGCATTACTTGAAGACCAAGGTGCTTTCATTCCAAAAAGAAATTGAGCTTTACCTGACCAACCTAAATCATAATCAAACATATCATCATTACCAAATAGGGTAGTGCAATATTTTAAATTTACAGTTCCACCAAAAAGTTCGATATTATCATCACCACAAGAAACGATTTCGATATGCTCTAAAGTAGTACCACGACCAACAGATCCTAATGTTAAACCATTAATTTCTGAACCTACAGAAAGAATAGCTCCACCATGACGGATAGAAACATATTTCATAACACCTGAATTGTCGTTATCATCAAATACACCACCTGCAGTTGTGTTAACTCCAAATTGATCTTGCGTGTTAGAGGTAGCAAAACCTTCAATAACTCCAAGTCCATTGGCTACACACAATTTACCATTACCTAATCCAGCAACGAAAGGACCATTATTTGATAACATTAGGTTATTTGTTGCTTTACCTAATAAAACAACCCCACCCCATTTACCAGAATTCTTAACTAAATAAGTTCCATCTAATGGATCAGCTTCAGCGGTAAATACTATAGGACAAGATTCAGTTCCTGGTGCCATAATTTTACCACCTTTTTCAATTACCAATGCAGAAGCATAATCTGGACCTGAAGCTGAATTATCTCTTCCTTTAATAACTGTACCCGGAGCAATGGTAATGGTTTGTCCTGAAGGAATATAGATTTTTTTGTCTAAAATGTAAGTATTTTGGCAAGATAAGGATGCACCAGTTGTTAACTCACCACCTTGAGTTCCTGAAATAGCAGTATAACCACTAAGGGATGACATTAATACTGTTGGTCTTGATGCTACTGACGGACAGCCGCAAGAAGCACCTAAGTTAGACTGCGCCAAAATTGGGCTGGCCGCAATCAGCGACAAAGAAGCTGTCGCAAAAAGTTTTGATAAGTTAATCATTTTTTTCATTTCTTCTCTTTTTTAAAGTTTATAATATTAGTATACGATGCAAATATCGTTTGAGATTTTCGCTTTTATTTTAAGCCTTCATTACTATTTGTTCAAATAATTATTTAGAATTTAATAAGATAATATTTCCTAAATATTAACAAATTCAAACCTAATTTCTTTAAAGTAATAGGGGGCTTACTTATGATTTTTTAGGGAGAAATAAATTAAGAAAAAGAGAATAATCCAATATTAAATCCTGTAATTAATCCTTGTTTTGTTAAATATGAAAGGGTGTTTTTTTGAGCTTAAAAGTCCTCCCCCTTCATCCCCCTCCAAAGAGGGAAAACCTTATTTTTTGTAAATAATAACATTCTAGTTTAGACCTTGCAATAGGAGGTTTTTCAAACCCATTGAATTTGGTATATGCTAAGATTATCTGAAAGATCAATCGCCAGCATCCAAATTTGGTGGGGATTAAAAATACTTCGAACCTACTTAGGAATGAGAAGATTGAGGTTGCGTCGAAGTAAAGTGCATCTCGACAGTGCTCGATGACCTTTACAATCTTTTGAATTGCTTTAAAATTTAGTTTTGCTCAGTCAGCTCCTTTTTTTGTTACCGACGGCTCGGTATTTTTTTGAGCTAAAAAAAAGTAAAGGAAATCCACTATTGAATCAAAACGATCGAAACAATCCAAGATTAATTCCTGCTGTAAACAGTTGTTTTTTAAGAGGCCCATTGGAAATGGAAAATAGCGCTTGCGTATAATTCACTTCACTAATCAAGGTCCATTTTTGATCTAAACTAAACGACATACCCAATCCTAAGATGCCGTTCACTTGAAGCTTAGTTAAGTCAGAACTTAAAGGCATTTTAACTTCTTTGGTACTATTTTCAAGTGTGTAAAACGCTTGACTTTTTATTAAATATCCAGCACTTGTCCCCAAAGAAACATAAGGTTTGTTTTTCTTTTGCCCCAACTTATATAATACTTGAATTGGAACTTCTATTAGTGCGTAATTCTCTTGATAATGATCAAATCCAGCTAAAGAACCACTTTTATATTGGTATCCTTTTTGGGCATAAATGATTCCAGTTCTTAAGGATATTTTTTCACTCAAATTATATTGTAGTTTAACAGCGCTAGAAGAAGTAAAAGTTGGTGTTTCAATAGAATCACTTATGTTTTTCATCCAAGTAACAGAAGGGTCAGCGCTTGATAGTCTAGAGCCAAAATCAAAAGATTGTGTTAAACCAATACTTACTTTAGAAGGAACTTCTTGAACAACTATTTGAGCATTAACCAATAGGGTTTGTAGTAATATACTTAATGATAATAAAATTCGATTCCATTTCATATTTTCTAATTTTAATCTTTGATGCATCGAATACTCATTCCATACGATCTGTAAGTTTGTTGTCTAAAAATTGTTTTTTTCTGAGCATCCAAATAGCGGTACCAAGCTATATTTCCCACGGAACTACTAGACCAGAAAAAAGCGGTACTTTTTTCTTGATTCGTGTATCCATTTTGCAATCGACACCCACCAGGTAAAGCAGCGAATCCATAAAGGTCAGTACCATAAGCTATACTCGCTTGAGGCCATCCAACCAATGCTTTATTCATTAAAATTTCAGCTTCATTGATTCCTCTCCAGGCTAGTGCATCAATTTGATTTTGCTGCATTCCAATAGTTTTTTCTAGTGTTTTCCATTCAGCATCGCTTGGAATGTGCCAACCTTCAGGTGCAACTTCACGGACATCTTCTATCACAAAATGATTGTAAAGGCATCCAAATATGGATTCTTCGAAAGAACAGTAAGATCCAATAATACTTTGGGACCAAACAGAGTCTTCTTGGCTGGTTGGAATCTCTAGAATAGGTGAACCATCTCTGTAATGTTTCACTTTTAAATTCTCCGCCATCCACCATTGATCGCCAATTTTAACCGTTTGATATTGGTTGCCATCAATATCTGTAACTGTTCCTCTTTCAATAATAATTTCAGGCTTGACCTCTTTTTTACAAGCTTGTACAAGCAATAACAATAATATGACAAAGGTGCCTTTAAAAATATTTTTACTGTTCTTCATGGAATTAGTTTTTTACAAATAATTGTGTTGAAACCATATTACCGATTTCAACTTGAATATGATACAATCCATTGTCCATGGTAGAGGTTTCTATTGCTTCTCCTGTAATAACCAAAGCTGGATCTAAAGTTTTTTCCAATATTTTGACACCAAATGTATTGTATATCGTATAGGTAATGGGTGAAAAAATGCCGCTATATACATCCAAATAAAGTGAACCATTCACAGGATTCGGATGCACAAGAAACTCAAAACTATCACCTCGTAGTTCTGGGCAAACAACAGCGATATCGCGGTTATTACATTTTCCCGGATAGCAGCATAAATTTTCAATATTGATATTCACTTCAGGGTCATAATTACAAGCCATTGAGTCCATACAACCAAACTTAATTGGGGTTTGACATGAGCCTTCTAAGTAACAAACATAACTTGAACTGTATTCTAAAAAATCTGGATCATTACATCCACAAGATTGAGGGTAGGCGAGGTAAGGATTAAAAATTTCACCAGCCAATAATAAGGTATCTTTTGCTACATATTTAACGATAGTAGGCACTCCATTTATCAGTTGTTCAAGCTCCAAATTTATTTTAAAACTCAAGTCTCCTTGGGTAGTTAATTGTGCGATGATGATTTGATTGCTGTCTAAATTAACACCTGTTACTCCGGAATTACTCAAAGTAAATGCAGTGCTAACAAATTCCTTTTTTGGAACAAATGGGCCAAAAATAGTAGAATCGTTTCCAGTTGTAAAATCTACCACCCCAGTTTCGAACCAATTAGACGGAGTTACTGTCATGGTATCTATTCCATCTGCTGTTGTAATTGGAATACCACAATAAGGATCATTATTCACCAAGAGTCCAGTTGCAATTAGGGCACTACCTCCATCATTATTAATGCCACCTACAAAACTCCCATCATCATCTTGACCTTTCAGGATGCCATAGTAAGTTTTTGTTCCTTGTTTTTTTGCGACTTGTCCAAGCGTAAGCCAGGAATCTAATGCAACCGTATTTTCAGTATAACGCGCTTTTAAAAATTCTTTCGCGTAAGTTTGTCCGTCAAGTGTATTGTTAAAAAACACTTCTGTACTTTTAATTTCAAAGGGATGGTTGGCATCACCGTAGATTTTTTTCAAGATTGAACCCGGTGCTAAATCAATGTAAATTCTGTAAGTAGTAGATCCAATGGGAACAATTCCACCAGAGGTATCTGTAAAATCATTGGCGTCACTTACATAATATTTCTCCACAATTACATTCTCTATTTGAGAGAATAGAGGAGAAGAACAAATTAAAACACATAATTGTATAAGGCAAAAAATAACTGCTTTTTTCATTTGTTATAGTTTATAGGCTATGCCAAGGGTGAAATTAGTCCCATAACGGAAACGGTCATAGATCTGGTAACTACCATCAGGTAATTTATAAGACCTT
>CANJQZ010000030.1 GCA_947476515.1 Flavobacteriales bacterium | reverse complement strand
GTATCAAAAATTCCGACGATCTTAAATTTTCTTAAAATAGGTTTCTCCTTAACGAAAAAGCTATTTATTTCTTCATTTAACTTAAAATGTAGGACCTCACACAAGCGTTTCGACAAAATAATTTCAGAAGAAGGGATCTTTTCTTTGAAGTTGGGTAGTCTACCTTGAACCAAATGAGATTGTATAAATTTCCAATGGTATTTACTTTCCACTCCTTTCATGAGTACACCCGAAATTTCTTGCTTGTGTAAGACACTGTCTTTTCCATTGGCCAATGCTATTTTATCCTCAAAGGAAGAAGATTGAAGTAAGCCAGGCTTATAGGCAACCAGGTCAACACTGGCGACTCCTTTGCTTGCTAGAAGCGTTTGAATTAATTCTTTATCACGATGTATGGGTGGACATTCAATAATAGATGAAGTTCCTGCTTTTGATAAGAGGAGTGGAGCAGAATAACCCGTAACTTTGCGGCGCACTTCATTTTGAAAACCTGTAACCACCGCTAGGGTTATCAAGTTAACAACAATAGATAGTGCAATACTTATGATGGATATACGAAGGATAGGTTTAGAAACTTTTATACCTTGCGACTTCGAAAGTAATATGCGTTTTGATATGAATGTTTCAAATAACAAATGGTCCAATTTTCAAGTTCAAAAATACGCAAAGCTTTTGTGCTTGGAAACATTTTTGTTGTTTATACTTTTTTCTTGTAAAGTTGAAGCAAGTGTTTTTGTTCCAATTGCAGGATCTATTGTGATAGAAGAGGATACGCTGCGGACACTTCCTGTTCAAATGTATACCACTTTAGATCTTAAAAAACCCTTGTTAGGCATTGATCGCTTGCATCTTTTTGTCGATTCATTGAAAGATAAAAGAATTGCAGTAGTAGGCAATCAAACTTCTGTAGTTAAAGGAATTCATTTAGTGGATACGCTTCTTGCCTTAAAGCTCAATGTAATAAAAGTATTCTCTCCAGAACATGGATTTCGCGGTGATGTAGATGCTGGAGAAAAAGTCAACAGTTCGGTTGATGAGAAAACTGGAATACCTTTAGTTTCTTTATATGGAAATCATAAAAAACCGACAGATGCAGATTTAAGTGATGTAGATATTGTGATTTATGATATTCAAGATGTTGGCATTCGATTTTACACCTATATTTCAACTTTACATTATGTGATGGAAGCTTGTGCAGAAAATCATAAGCAATTAGTTGTTTTAGATCGACCTAATCCCAATGGACATTATGTTGACGGTCCAGTTCTTGAGCCTGCTTACAAATCTTTTGTTGGGATGCATCCTGTCCCCATTGTTTACGGAATGACGATTGGTGAATATGCCCTTATGGTAAATGGTGAGCAGTGGTTAGATAAAAAAATCTTATGTAATCTTTGGGTGATACCATGTAAGAATTACACCCATAAAACAAAATATGTGGTGACTGTTCCTCCATCACCCAATCTGAAATCTGAATTGGCAATTTCATTGTACCCTAGTTTATGTTTTTTTGAAGCAACCACGGTGAGTGTAGGTCGTGGCACTGAAAAGCCATTTGAAATGTATGGTCATCCACGCTTTCCGAAAACTAGTTTTCAATTTACTCCGGTTCCACAGATAGGAGCCAGAAATCCTCCTCATGTGAATAAAGTTTGCAATGGGTATGATCTTTCAAGCTCGCTTGTAAAAAGAACTTATGAAATCAATTTAAATTACCTCACTCAAGCAAGAGATTTATTAAGTGATTCAGCTGTATTTATTGATCAAAATGCTTTCTTTAATCGATTGGCTGGAACGGCAACTTTGATGGAGCAATTGTATAAAGGATGGTCGGCAAAAGAAATTCGTGCCACTTGGCAACCAGGAATAGATTCCTTTATGTTGATTAGGAAAAAGTATCTTTTATACGATTAATTTAGGTCTTTCTGACTCAAGGCTACTTCAGCAGCCATTTGTTGCGCATAAGCCTCCATTTTATCAGCAATTAAGGAATCAGTAGATCCAATAATTCTAGCGGCTAGAATTCCTGCATTTTTACTTGCATTTAATGCAACCGTTGCTACTGGAATTCCATTGGGCATTTGTAAAATACTCAAAATACTGTCCCATCCATCAATTGAATTACTTGATTTAATAGGAACTCCAATCACAGGAAGTGTTGTTAATGAAGCAACCATTCCAGGTAAATGTGCAGCTCCACCGGCACCAGCGATTATAATTTGATAACCGTTTTCTTTAGCACTTTTAGCAAAAGCCACCATTTTTTCTGGAGTTCTGTGTGCTGAAACTACTTCTACATGATTACTTATACCAAAAAAATCTAAAATTTCTTTAGCTGCTTTCATTACTGGATAGTCGGAAGCGCTTCCCATTATTATTGCTACTTGTGCCATTTTATTTGGTTTTTTCAGTTGGTATTTCTTCTTTTATTTCTTCAATAGGTACTTGAACCTCATTAGAAATAGTCTTTGGTGTTTCTTTTGCTGCGTAATGAATAGTATTTTCAATTTCTGAATACACTTGATCCATTGGTTGCGTTAATTCTTGTTGTTTATCTTGTAATATTTGACTGATATTCATGTCTTTTGATATTTCTATTCCAGACTTACGAATCTCATTTTGAATCTCACTGGTAGCATTTCGAATTTGAAAAAGTGTCTTTCCTAATGTTTTAGCCATGCTTGGAATACTTTTAGCTCCAAAAAACATCAAAACAAATAAGAGAATCACCATAATTTCTGATCCTGAAATATCGTTTAGAAAAAGCGTTAGGTGCAACATCTTATTTGATTTTTGACAAAGTTACAATATTTATATGGTTTGCATTTTCTCAATAATTTTAGATAGAAGTGAATTGGGAACAAAAGGGAGTAAATACTTGATTAATATAATAAAACCTATCTCATTGATTATAATTAATTTCCCTTTCATTAAGCCATTATAACCTTTAAGTGCTGTACTATTCGCGCTTGCTCCTTTGGCAAACATATCACTTCCATCCATACCTGCAACTTTTTCAAATTCAGTTTTTACTGGCCCAGGACACAAGGCTGAAATATGAATACCACTTCCTTTTAATTCTTGGCGCAAAGCCTTTGTGAAGGAAATAACAAATGCCTTCGTAGCAAAATAGGTAGCTTGTAAAGGTCCAGGAAGGAATCCAGCGGTGCTAGCAGTATTTAATATCCACCCTTCTTTATGCTTGCGCATATCCTGTAAATATAAATGGGTCAATTCAACCAGCGCGATTACATTTAAATTTATCATCTGATTATCAACGGCTAAATCGCGATCAATAAATTTGCCATGTCCTCCAAATCCAGCATTATTGAATAGATAACTGATAAAAATATTTTTCTCTTGCGTAAAAGCGTAAACTTGTTTAGCAGCTCCTTCTGAACTTAAATCAATGGAGAGAATTTCTACCTTAATCTTAAATTCTTTTGTTAGTTGCTCCTGTAGCTCCAGAAGATTATTTTCTCTTCGTGCCACAAGAACTAGGTTACCACCTTTCTGTGCATGAATCTTTGCAAATTCTTTCCCAATGCCACTTGAGGCTCCTGTAATTAATGCTGTTCCAATCATTTTTTTTGAAGTGTAAAATTGATATTATCGAATTAAATGCACAAAACAATGGTAATTCACATGTTCTGCATTATTGACTATTATAGTATAGACCCCGTCCGTTAATGGAGTTCCTTGTTGGTCTTTACCGTTCCAATCATTTAAATAATTATCCGTTGAAAATATGAGGTCACCCCATCTATTCAATATTGATACACTGGTATTAGGTTTCAAACCAGCCATGAATAATAAATCGTTTGTACCATCTTGATTTGGAGTGATTACATTAGGGATTATAAATTCATCATATACAGAAACAAATTGAATAATAGTGTCGCTGCATCCGTTTGGACTTGTCACAATAAGTTGAACTGGATAAACGCTTTCTACACCAAAAGAATAAGGAATAGGGGAGTTATTGAAATTTTGACCTTCAATAGTCCAAGATTGAACATTCCAATTTCCAGTTGATGTATTGGTAAAGGTTATAATTTCATTCAAATCTGGATCTACTGGAGAAAAAGTGAAATTCGCAATTGGATAAGTTGGAGGAGAGATAATAATATTATTTAAAGTGTCAGTGCAACCATTTCCATTATCGGTAACAACTAAGGAATAGTTACCTGGTCCAACATTATTGATATTCAAATTACTTTGGAAAGGCATAGTTGACCAATCATAACTATAACTTCCTGTTCCACCAGTAACTTGAAGTCCATTGATGGTTCCAAGTTGTAAACAGGTAGGTTGAATTATATTCAAAGCATTACTATTGATTACTGGAGGGAAGTCTTGTCCCACTGTAAAAGTTTGTGTTGCAACACAATTATTTACATCTGTAACGGTAAAAGTATAGTTTCCAGGAGTTAAATTAGGATTACTCAAGGTACTCACATTATTAGACCAAAGTGTGGTAAGTCCAACGCCAGAAACTGTCACTCCCATAATCGAACCTAATTGACCTTCACATCCTACATTACTCAACACCATTACAGATGTTTGAATGGTAGGTCCACCAATTGAATTTACAACTATCGGACCCAAACTATCCGTGCAATTATTCACATCAACAACATAAAGTGTATAAGATCCTGCAGCTAAATTGTTTAAGTCAATTGTAGTTGCGCTAGCGTTAGACCAAGAATAAGTATAGGGTGTAGCTCCTCCTGCAACTGTTATATTACTAATAGATCCGTTCCCTTGGCCGCAATTTTCACCAATGATAACAGGTGTATTATTGATACTTGGTGGAGGCGTATTAATAATGTTATAGGGGCCAACTTGAGAGGTACAGCCTATTGCATCAGTAACAGTCAAGGAATAATTCCCTGCTGATAAACCGTTTTGATTCAATGTATTTCCATTTCCAGGAGTCCAAAGATAAGTTAGGCCATTTCCTGTTGCGCTGATACCCGTGATGCTTCCATTTCCTTGACCACAATGCTCAGGACTTAATACTATTGAATTAGTATTTACAGCTGGTCCGGCAATGTAGCTGATAACAAAAGGACCTGCAGTAACAACGCATCCATTAGCATCTGTAGCTGAAAGAGAATAAGATCCTGCAACTAAATTCGAAAGATTAAGGGTAGTGCCCGTTGAATTTGTCCAGGTATAACTTAAGTTATTTCCTGTAGTGGTAATTCCAGCAATACTACCAAATGTTCCAATGCAACTTTGAGGAGTCAGAACCACATTCGTTGCATTTATGGTAGGAAGTGTTGCTCCAGAAATCACATAAGGTGCGGATGTACTCGAACATCCTACGGCATCTGTTACAGTTAAAGTATAGGTTCCTGCACCTGCATTGGTAAGGTTCGCGCTTGGTGTTGATACTCCGCTCCATGAATATGAGTAAGGAATAACACCACCACTTGCACTGAGTCCAGTGATTGCTCCGGGAGAGGAACAAGTAGCATTGAAAACGGCTGCATTACCAGTAATTTGAGGATTGGCTCCAACCAAAACTGTTACAGCTCTTCTAAAGCTGCCGGGACAAATACCTACATAATAGGTAGTAGTTGCAGCAAGAACGGGGGTAGTAAAACTATTTCCACTTCCTACGACTGTTGAGCCAAAAGGAGTTGAATACCAAGTCAAGGCTCCAGAAGGAGGAACTCCAATGGTCGAAGCAGTTAAGGTTACAGAAGCGCCATTACATATAGTGTCATTAGCAGCTAGAATATCATAAAAACTAGTATTGGTTGTTGTAGTACCAGAAGCCCCAGCGGTAGCGCCATTTGGAGGGAAATTTACCACATGAGCAGAATTGGTTACCCCATTGATTCCACCTTGTACCAATTGAATGGGATTTCCTGCTGTGATGGAGATTAAACCTCCAGAACCACCACCACCAGGCCCGTCAGCTTCCATCGTTGGACTTGAAGCAAAAAGACCAACAGAAAGCACTTGATTTCCACCATTTCCACCATTAGCTACTAAATTAAGTGTTGCGGGAAGTGTATTCACATGAGAAATATATACCGATCCACCTCCACCTGCTCCACCTGCAGCGTCATTTCCATATTTTATAGTGGATGTTTGTGGAGCAGTGAGTCCAGCCGAATTGGCATTTACTCCATTAGAACCATTTGCTTCAATGGTACCTGGTCCGCTAATGGTTCCATAAACTTTTAAAAATGCTATTCCACCTCCACGGCCACCATTTCCGCCTTGCGTATTATTTTGATCTCCTGCACCTCCGCCGCCGCCAGCAAATATTCTTGTAGCATCTAAACTTAATGGATGTCCACCTAAGCCACCTTCTTTTCTTCTATAATCGCCATTCCAAGCAGTATTGTTTGGTCCAACGGTGAGTTCATTTTGATCACTAGTAGATCCTGAGTATCCTCCACGACCACCACCAGGACTAATTGAACCCCCAAATCCAGCTCCCTCCAAATTCCATGAGGTATTATAAGTGGTGCTAGGCACTCCTTTTCCTGTGTAAGTTCCAGTTCCAACATTAGAGCCACCTCCACCACCAGCATTATGATTTCCACCACCACCACCACCATTTGCTGGTGCTGATTTACAATATCTTGAATATATGGCATCGTATTCTGCATAGAATCCTGCAATGCCTTCACCTTTTTCTGCTCCTTGTGTAGCGACATGTGAAGCACAGAAACCAATATTATTAACACTTCCTGGAGGCGCACCAAGGGTATTATCTTCTGTTACACCACCTCTGAATCCTGCTCCAGTAGCACTAATTTTACTTCCAGTATTGAATAAAAGTGTTCCATTTATCTCTGCTGCTACTACGCCACCTGTTGTTCCATTCCAAAGTGCAGGAACGGCAGACATATTAGCATTCAGTGTAAGATTTATAAATCTAGGTACTCTTACGATTTGAACATGCCCACTTGCTGTATATAAATTGCTCAAGGGACACATAAGATTAATAGTTGTTGTGCCTGCTACAGATTTAACTTCTGCCAATTCGAATTTTCCAGCATTGTTATAATTTAAAATTTCTCCCCATAATTCTTGATATGACGACCAATCGTTCAAGTGGCCTATTGGAGTAGTGTAGGGTCCCCAATATAAACCGTTTGAAGTAACATACTCGTTGGCTGCATAAGTGTCAACATTTAAACTAGCACCTTGCATTTGTATGATTAATATTAAATCACCCGGGACAAGATTACTGGTATATATTCCGCCTTGTAAAGCATTGCTTGCTACAGTAATTACAGAAGCACCCGCAGTAGTATTTGCAGTTAAATTAGTATAGCTATTGATAATGGCATTTGCTGTGGTAACGGTATAATTTCCATCTTTTCCTCTTTGAGAAAACGCATTTGCAATGGAAAGAAATGAAATAAGAATAAATAGAGAGATTTGTTTCATGATATTATTTTGCTTTTAGACGCATAAAGATACTATTTCGTTGTTTTATTTTGTAATTAATTGTCTTGGTTAACGGATATTCCTGATAAACATTTCCAATGACCTAATTGTTTTTTGAAATCCATTAATTCCCTGCTTTTAGAGACATCAGATTCGCGATCAGGACGCTCGTGAAATAAATGAAATTGAATTGCTTTAAATCGCATGGTAAAAGCTTCCATCCCCATTGCCTTTGCGCGCCATTCAATATCTGAGTCTTCTCCATAGCCAGGCAGACTATATTCAGTGTCAAATCCATTCAACAACATTAAATCGGTTTTACACCAGCCCATATTACAGCCAATTAATTTTGGTTCAGATAGCAATTTATTGGATAGACAAGGAGCATAAAGTCTTTCTTCAATGCGTTTTGTTTTATTTTTGAAGAGGTCTAATAAACTTGGGTCAGTTTCTGGATGAGCTATTAATTTCAATGAAGTTATTGGATCTAAATCTAAGCGTCTTCCAGCACAAAACCTTCCTTTTTTAATGTGCTTTTTGTAATTTTTAACAAAATGTCTGTGCACCACACAATCACCGTCAATGAATATGATTTTGTCATATTTTGATTTAATAATTGCCTTATTTAAAATTAAATTTTTTCTAAAACCATGATCCTCTTGCTGCAACAATTGAATATCCAGCTTGTCAGTAAATTGATTCAATGTTGGAAGTATATTTTGATCGTCAGCGTCTTGAGCAATACACACTTGAAAATCCTTAAAACTTTGTTTGCATAGAGAATGAAGCACACTATTCAAGGCAGTATACTCTTTATAAACACAAACAATAACGGATACTGACATCTATATATTTATTTAATTTTTAGTTGTTCTACAATTCGAGCAACCGCTGGACAAATCATGGTATTAGTCGCTGTTAACTCTAAGATTTGATACATGTTTTTTCTATTGGTATGCGGGTATTCACGGCAGGCCAAAGGTCGGTATTCATAGATGGAGCAAGTATTGTCTAATTCGAGAAAAGCACAAGGTGAACTTTGCAAAACATAATCTCGATCTTCATCTATTCTCAAATATTGAGCAATAAAAACAGCTTCTTTAACGCGTAAATGCTTAGCGATTTTTTTAATGTCTGTATCTCTAAAAATAGGACTGGTTGTTTTGCAGCAATTCCCACAATTTAAACATTCAGTTTTTTTGAATTCGGCATCATGAGCTTTTTGAAAAACAGCATCAAGTTGTTTTGTGCTCTTCATTTTTTGAAGAAATTTTAAATTCTCAAGCTTATTCTTAGTAGCGAGTTCTAAGGATTCAATATCAACTGATCGCAATTTGGTTGAATTCAATTTAAGTATTTTTTATCAAAGTAAAAGGTCCCAAAGGGGAGTAAGGATGCTATAAGCCCTAGCAGCGTTATTTTATAATTCCATTTTTTATTTACAGCTACCAAAATTACAAAAACACAGTAAGCCATGAATAATACTCCATGTGCCATTCCAATAGGATACAAAAGTTTTTTGTAAAGGACTAAATTATTGGGTTTAACCAGTAGCATATTACAAAAAAGGACCAAATAGGAAATCCCTTCTCCTATTGCTAAAAATCTAAGTTGTTTTAATAAGTTCATTTTTCTAATAATTTTTCAAGTTCAATATGTTGATCCCTAAAATGCGCTGCTTGAATAAAATCTAAATCTTTCGCAGCATTTTCCATTTGTTTTTTTAATGCTTTCATTACATCCTTCAATTGTTTTTGATCACCATAAAAGGTAGGAGAATCTGCTGCCAATTGTTTTACTTCCTCAATTTCTTGTGCCATATTTCGGGTTAAATAATCTCCATCAGCGACTTTAGTAGATTGCATAATCTTTTCCGTGGATTTATTCAATGCGGTCGGCTGAATATTATGCTCCCGGTTATATTCAATTTGCATGGTGCGTCTTCTGGCAGTTTCATCGATCGTACGCTGCATTGATTTGGTCATTTTATCGGCATACATGATCACTTTTCCATTAATATTTCTAGCGGCCCTCCCAACGGTTTGAACAAGGGAGCGCTCATTGCGCAGAAAACCTTCCTTATCTGCATCTAAAATAGCAACCAAAGAAACCTCAGGTAAATCCAGTCCTTCTCTCAATAAATTTACACCAATTAAAACATCGAAAGTCCCTAAGCGCAATTGCCTTAAAATTTCAACTCTTTCAATAGTGACAATTTCACTGTGAATATAACGGCATTTGATACCGAGTTTGTCCAGATATTTTTGCAATTCCTCTGCCATTCTTTTCGTCAAGGTCGTCACTAATGTTCTGTCTCCAGCAGCAACGCGCTCTTGAATGGCATCTATTAAATCATCAATTTGATGCTTACTGGTTCTCACTTCAATGATGGGATCTAGAAGTCCAGTCGGTCGGATTAACTGTTCAATAATTACACCTTCTGATTTTTCCATTTCATAGTCTGCCGGAGTTGCAGAAACATAAATAGTTTGGTGCATCATGCCTTCAAATTCTTCAAATTTTAAGGGACGGTTATCAATTGCAGCTTGCAATCGAAACCCGTAATCCACTAAATTAATTTTCCTAGCCCGATCTCCTCCATACATACCTCGAACTTGTGGCAAGGTAACATGACTTTCATCAACCACTAATAAATAATCTTCAGGAAAATAATCCAACAAGCAAAAGGGTCTTTCTCCAGGTTGGCGTTGGTCAAAATATCTAGAGTAATTTTCAATTCCGGAACAATAACCAAGTTCTCGAATCATTTCAAGATCATAATTCACTCTGTCATCTAGTCGTTTCGATTCTTCTAATTTTCCTTCCTTTTTAAAATTTTCAACCTGTTCCACCAAATCATCTTGAATTTGGATAATAGATTGCCTAGTATTTTCTGGACTTGAGACAAACAAATTGGCAGGGAATAAATGAAGCTGTTCAAATTTTTCAAGATGATGCTTGCTGATCGGTTCGATGGCACTTATTCTTTCAATTTCATCACCAAAAAACTCAATTCTTATGGCATGGTCTGCATAGGCTAAATAAATATCAACCGTATCACCGATAACTTTGAAGGTTCCTCTTTTAAATTCTTCTCCAGCGCGAGAATATAAATTTTCGACCAAACGGTGCAAGAATTGATTCCGTGGAATAATTTGACCGACATTAATTTCAATAATACTATTTCTAAATTCAACAGGATTTCCAATCCCATAAATACAAGAAACTGATGCTACGATAATGACATCTCTTCGTCCAGATAATAAAGCTGAGGTGGCTGAAAGTCTTAGTTTCTCAATTTCATCATTTATTTGCAAGTCCTTTTCAATATAGGTATTGGTGACCGGTAAATATGCTTCAGGTTGATAATAATCATAGTAGGATACAAAATACTCTACCGCATTATGCGGAAAAAATTGCTTGAATTCACCATATAATTGAGCTGCCAATGTTTTGTTATGGGAAAGAATTAAAGTAGGACGATTGGTCTGTTGAATGACATTGGCAATGGAAAATGTTTTACCGCTTCCTGTAACACCAAGCAAAGTCTGGTGCTCGATTCCTTGTCCAAGACCTTCAACTAATTGTCTAATTGCTTCTGGTTGGTCTCCAGTAGGTTTATAATCGGAAATGAGTTCAAAATCCATGATGTAAAGATATTAATAAGAAACGCATTGCAAAACAGTAAAATCCGATAAATTAATATTTGATCTGTTTCTATTTTTGAAAGAAAATTCTAAGAAGCGCTCACTCTTTCTATTTCCTTGATTACTTTTGTAAAAATAATTTCAATGAAATTTGATATCGCAGTAATTGGTGGCGGAATTGTAGGAGCAGCAACATTCTATAAGTTACAGTTACATAATCCTCAATTAACCATCGCCTTGTTTGAGAAAGAGGATCTTCTTGCAGATCATCAAACTGGACATAATTCAGGTGTTATTCACTCAGGTTTGTATTATAAACCAGGCTCCTTAAAAGCACGAAATTGCATTGAAGGTCGCAAAGAGTTGGTTGCCTTTGCCAAACAATATAACATTCCTCATGATGTCTGCGGTAAGGTCGTAGTTGCTACTGATGAAAGCGAATTAGCCAATATGGAGCGCATTTATCAGACAGGTTTGCAGAATGAAATTGAAGGTCTAGCTAAAATTACAGCTGCACAAGTCAAAGAGATCGAACCTCATGTGGAATGTATTGCAGGATTAGTAGTTCCATGCACAGGAATTATTGATTTTCGTGCAGCTACAAGAAAAATGGTAGAATTGGCTTTGGAGATCAATCCAAAGAGTAAACTCTATCTTTCGCACGAAGTAAAAGACATTCAAAAACAAGCTGAGGGGAGTAAAATAAAAACAAATAAGGGCGATTTTGAAGCGCGTTATTTAGTTTTTTGTGCTGGATTGCAAGCAGATCGATTAGCAAGAAAGGATGGTGTGAATTTAAAAGAACAAGTAGTAGGATTTAGAGGTGATTACTATGAGTTAACTCCGTCCGCTAAAGAAAAAGTAAAGCATTTAATTTATCCAGTTCCGAATCCTGATTTTCCGTTTTTAGGCGTTCATTTTACTCGAATGACAGATGGGGAAATTGAGTGTGGGCCCAATGCAGTGTTTACTTTTAAGAGAGAAGGATATGGTAAAACTGATTTTTCCTTGAAAGACACCTGGGATGCATTGACTTATCGTGGAACTTGGCGTTTATTTTTTAGTAATATTTCATTTGGAATCAACGAATACCGCAGGGCATTTTCAAAAAAATTATTTCTTAAAACCCTTCAAAGAATTATTCCTAGTCTTACCATGGATGACATTCATCCGGGAAGAGCAGGCGTGAGGGCTTTATTGTTGGCTCAAGACGGAGATACTAAGGATGATTTTAGAATAGAATATCATGGAAATTCAATTCATGTTCTGAATGCTCCTTCACCCGCAGCTACGGCATCTTTAGCTATTGGATCCTATATAGCAGAAGCAGCTGATCAACATTTTAAATTGAAGGTTTAGTTTTTAACTACAATGGTTTTTTGAAGCGCTACTGATGTTGGAATGGTAATTAATTCACCCGCATCAGTTTTGATGTAGAGAAAATAAAAGGAAATGTCTACCAATTTCCCTTCTATATCATACTCTTTATCTAATACGCGAATGGTTTGACCAATCTTTACAGGGTGATTGAAAAATAAAATCAAACTGGAAGTGATATTTGATAAAATAGACCATTGAGCAAAGAAAGCAATCCCCAACACTGTAATTACTGAGGTAATAAAAACCATCAACTGATTTTTATTAATATTCCATATTCCAGCTAGTGCTGTAAGGACAAAAAGAAAAAGAAAAAGGTTTATAATTCTAATAGTGATTTTCTTTCTTTTTACATCAAAGTCTATCCTGCTTAAAATTCTATTTACAGCGGTTCCAGAGAAAATTTTGACCACAATAACTATAACACCTAAAATACCAGTTTCAATTATTTGAAAATTCATATTATATCTTTTTAAGATTAATTTTTGCTTGTTCCCAATAAATATCCATCTCTTCTAAATTCATTTCACCTATATCTTTAGCATCCTTTTCGATGAGTTGTTCCATTAATTGAAATCGATTTAGAAATTTTAAATTAGTCTTTGCTAAAGCACTTTCCGGAGAAATGCCAATAAATCTAGCGTAATTTACCAATGAAAAAAGTACATCACCGAATTCTTCCTCTATGTGAGGAGAGGCTGAGTTTACTTCAACTTGTAATTCTTGGAGTTCTTCCTCTACTTTTTTCCAAACATCTTGTTTGTCTTTCCATTCAAATCCAATTCCCTTTACTTTTTCTTGAATTCTAGTCGCTTTAACCAAGGCTGGTAGAGAAGAAGGAACTCCCTCTAAAACTGATTTTTTGCCTTCCTTTAATTTTAATTTTTCCCAATTGGCTTTAACTTCTTCTTCATCTTGCACAATGGTATCGCTGTAAATATGTGGATGTCTATGGATTAATTTTTCGCAAATACCATTCAATACACTGGTAACATCAAATGCGCCTTGTTCATCTCCTAATTTGCAGTAAAAAACTAAATGAAGAAATAAATCACCCAGTTCTCCTTGGACTTCTTTCATGTCTTTTCCGGTGATAGCATCCGCCAATTCATAGGTTTCTTCTATGGTCAGATTGCGTAAAGACTCAAAAGTCTGTTTCATATCCCAAGGACATTTCTCCCTCAATTCATCCATTAC
>CANJQZ010000029.1 GCA_947476515.1 Flavobacteriales bacterium | reverse complement strand
ATTGCTTGCTCAAAAAATCTAGGGACTACCATTCTATTGTCTTGATTGTGACCATAGACATTAAAAAACCGCAGTGAAATAACATTGAGTCCTCGCTCTTTGTGATGCGCAGCCAAATATATTTCATTGTATCGTTTAGCCATAGCATAAGAGGTTCTAGGATCAACCAAAACATCTTCAGACAAGGCGCTTTTAACAATGGCACTGTGGCTGTATATCCCACTTGTTGAAGCGTATAAAAAGTATTTTATATTATTGGCAGCCGCAGCTTCAACCATATTTCTTGTTCCGATTACTTCAACATCCATGGTTTCAACGGGGTGATCAGCTACAATATCAACTCCTAAAACAGCTGCGAAATGGTAGACTGCGTCACAATTCTTCATTGCCTCAGAAACGGTTGCGAAATCTCGAACATCTCCGCGAATGAATTTTATTTTTGCAAAAGTATCTTTATCTAATTTATTTCCGCGTAATAAATTGTCAAGTACAACTACTTCGTGTCCTTCTGATACAAGTCGCTTAACCAAATTACTTCCAATAAATCCTGCACCCCCACTTACTAATATACGCATTCTTAGAATATTTATTGAACAAATATCGGTATAAAAAACGACATATTTGTTCCATTTTTAGGTTTAGAAAATCAAATTAATCTTTTAATAACAGTTAATTTATGTGTTGTTGTTCCCATTTCCTCATTCCAAATTCCATCTTGATTCAAGGTGTCAATTCTAACCCTTCCAGAAGCGTGAATAATTAAATTACCCTCTAGAATTATTCCTACATGCGTTATTTTTCCTTGATCATTGCTAAAAAAGGCTAAATCCATGGGTTCCCGATCCTTAAAGTTAACATGTTGACCTAGTTCTTCTTGTTGATAAGCATCTCTAGGGAGATTGATAAAAAGACTACGGAATATGAGTTGGGTAAAGCCAGAACAATCTATTCCGAAACTTGATTTCCCTCCCCATAGATAGGGAGTGTTTATTAATGTATTGGCCAATTCAATTCCTCTTTTCTCAAAACTATCAACAGATATTTTATCAAATTGGTAATTGCCAATACTAAAGATTTGTTCGTTGCCAATGAAACTACCGCAGGGTATCATCTGCTCTCCCCATGGGCATTTTATGGTTTGAGTTAAAATACTTGTTATTTCTCCTTGATCAAGCCATTGTTTTAATTCTTTGTCACTCAACGCCAAAAGATGCTTGTAGTCTACATAACCTTCATAGGAATCTTTATAGGTTTTTATGCTGACCCAATAGTTTTTGATTTCAAGTACTTCAACCACTTCTCCAAAAACCAGCTGACTTACTTGTTCACTACTGTCATTAGGTGAGCTGCGGATAGGGCTTATTCCAACAAAACAAAATGCATTCCGTTGGTTTGAGGTGAGAAGTTTCATTTTATAATTCTATGCTTCAAAAATACTTAAAGTCTGCTAATATTAAGTAATTTTGTTGAAGAGCAAGGAATATGCAGCAAAAATTAATTTTAATAACCAATGACGATAGCATTAATTCTAATGGTATAAGTGCTTTGGTTCATATTGCTATGCAATTTGGTGAAGTTGTAGTAGTTGCTCCAGACAAAGCTCAATCCGGCATGGGTCATGCTATAACTATTAATCATCCTTTGCGATTGAGTCCTAGTCATATTTTTGGTGACATCAAAGCTTTTTCATGTTCAGGTACTCCCGTAGATTGTGTGAAATTAGCTATCTATGAAGTTTTACATAGGAAACCTGATTTGTTATTATCCGGAATTAATCACGGTGAAAACACCTCTACCAATGTTCTGTATTCTGGTACGATGTCCGCTGCAATAGAAGGCGCCATGGAAGGAATACCATCCATTGGTTTTTCCTTGGCTGATTATGCACAAGATGCAGACTTTACTCAAGGGTCAGAATGGATTTCTAAAATAATTAAAAAAGTTCTTGATAGTAACTTACCGCTTAATACTTGTTTAAATGTAAATATCCCAAAATTAAAAAAGCAAGAAATTAAGGGAACGCGTATTTGTAATCAAGCACATGCTTTTTGGTCGGATCGATTTGATAAAAGATTGGATCAATTTGGCAATCCTTATTATTGGTTAACAGGCGACTTTACCGAAGTTGACAAAAGAGAAGACACTGATTTGGCGGTATTAAAGGAAGGTTTTATTAGCATTGTACCCACTCATTTTGACCTAACCAATCATGCTGTTATTGGAAATTTAAAATCATTTAATTTATGAAAATCAACATCACAAAAAAACATCTAATTGGAACTGCAATTGGTTTTATTTCCCCGGTGGTATTTTTACCTATCGTACTTTTTATTCTAGCCTTAATAAACGATTATCCTTTTAGTTTTTTTTGGGATCAATTTGTAGCCTATCCTGAATTTACAAGTAAGTACATTTCTTTAGCTTTGATTTCTAATTTAATGTGGTTCTATATTTTTCTGAATAAGGAAGAATATCAAATTTCGAGAGGTATCATTTTTGCAATGTTTTGTTTTATCCCATACATGATATATGTAAATCTACTTTCTTAAATGAACTCTAAGAAGCGTATTTTTTTTATTGCTGGAGAAGTTTCAGGTGACTTACATGGAGCAAATCTAATGCGCGCATGGAATAAGCAATCCAACAATTTTATTTTTAAGGGCTGGGGTGGAGATAGAATGGAAGCAGAAGGCATGTTATTATTGAAGCATGTGAGGTCGCTTTCTTTTATGGGGTTTCTAGAAGTTTTGATGAATCTCCGTACCATACTAGGCAACATCAAGACCTGTAAAAAAGAAATTAAAGAATTTCAACCAGATGCTTTGGTTCTTATCGATTTTCCAGGATTTAATCTTAGAATAGCTTCTTGGGCCAAGGAACAAGGAATTCCTGTTATATATTATATCTCCCCACAAATTTGGGCTTGGAAGGCCTCTAGAGTGCATGCTATCAAAAGGGATGTAACCCAATTATATTGTATTCTCCCGTTTGAAAAAAGTTTTTATGAGACCTATGATTACCCTGTAAAATATCTGGGACACCCACTTTTGGATGAAGTGATGAAATTTAAGGAAGAAACGCATCCACCTCTAACGCTGCTCAGTGATCGAAAAATATTGGCATTGCTTCCAGGAAGTAGAGCGCAAGAAGTGAAGCGTAAACTGCCCAATATGATAGCTGCAGCAAAATCTTTTCCAGATTACGAAATTGTTGTTGCTTGCTCCACTAATTTATCAATTGATTTTTATAAAAATTTAGTTACTGATGACACTCAATTGGTTTTTGGTCAAACCTATTCGATCTTAGAAAAAGCAAATTTAGCCTTGGTCACCTCCGGTACAGCAACACTTGAAACTGCCTTATTTGAAGTACCTCAAGTAGTTTGCTATGCTACCTCGCCTGTATCCTTTCGTATTGCTAAGTTATTAGTGAAGATTAAGTTTATTTCCTTGGTCAATCTAATTTTAGATCAAGAACTTGTTAAAGAATTAATTCAAGGAGATTGCACCTCTGAAAATATGGTTCATTATTTAAAAAAACTTGAAGAAGGTACACCAGATCGTTCGCGTTTATTATCAAATTATAAGATATTGATAAAATCCTTGGGTAATCAAGGAGCAAGTGATCGTGTTGCAGCGGACATACTTGAAACTTTTTTCGTTAAATAGGGTATTATGATTGACTTTTACCTGAGCTCTTTTGAATAGATTATTTTTTTTATTGTTCTTTATTTGTTCATTTTTAGGACAGGCTCAAAAAATGCGTATCGGCTTATTTACCGACTCTCAATTGAAAAAAGTTAAAGCGGCTCATTCAACAGCACCCTATCATATTATTGCCGATTCCACCTATATTGGTTTAGCAAACGCTAATGATATTGTCGAGGTTTTTCTGGAAGGAGGTAAAATTTCAATTTTATTTCGTGGAAATAAATTCTCAAAATTCAAAAAAATCTCTTTTTATACCATCAATAAGGAGGAATCTATTGAATTTACAGGCGTTATTCCTTCAATTAAATCTAGACAATATGAAGGTGATTTTGAATTTTCTTTGGCGAATAATGCGATGCGATTGGTTAATATGGTCGAATTAGATGCTTATCTAGAAGGTGTGGTTGAATCTGAATCTGGAACAGGTCAAAAATTAGAGTACTATAAAGTTCAAGCATTAATCAGTAGGACTTATGCACTGAAATTTCGGAATAAACATCTAGAAGATGGATATGAAATTTGTGATCGTGTTCATTGCCAAGCATATTTACATAAGCGATTAGGAAGTACGATTATTGATTCTGCAGTGCGTCAAACAGCTCCAAAAGTACTCTATGATCAAAATGACGAATTAGCTCCGTGTTATTTTTCTGCAAATTGTGGTGGTCAAACTTGCAACCCTGCTCATGTTTGGAATGAAACAATTGATGGACTCTCCTCCTTTAAAGATACTTTTTGCATATATACAAAACAAGCGACTTGGAAGAAATCAATACCTGAAGCAGAGTGGATCAGTTTCTTAGTAAATAATTATAATTTTCCAATTGATGATAGTTTGAGCAGACAGCTTTTGTTTCACTTTGTTCAAACGGAAAGAACAGCATTTTATCTGCACCCTGGTTACGGCATTCCTTTGAGAGATATCAGAGAAAAATTTCATTTAAAATCTACTTTTTTCAATACAAGAAAGGAAGGAGCTTTTATTATTGTGGAAGGTAGAGGTTACGGTCATGGTGTTGGACTTTGTCAAGAAGGCGCGATGAAAATGGCCAGAAATGGATATTCTTATGATCAAATCATTAGATTCTACTTTCCTGCTGTTAAAATAGTTGATTTCACTTATAAATAATCACAAAGATATCTTCATTATCCTTTTTGAAGAACTTTTCAGACCTTGCATAGGCTTCTAGATAATTCATGCCGTGCAAAGATTTTAGAGTTTTTTTTGTTTCAACCAATTGCTTATTCATTACAATATTCTGTTCATGCAATTCAAATCGCTTGTTTAAATTATGGTAAAGAGTGAACACATCTAAATCGTCCAAGAAAAGAGAATAGAGTAAAAAAACTATGAAAGTAATACTGTATTTGTTTTTAAGGAATTTAGGTATTTTATTCATAACCTAAAATTACATTAAAATTGGAGGTTGATCTGGTGGTAAATAATAAAGTTGTGAAATACCTTTTGTTAATTTTTTATACAACTTGAGAATTCACTTCCCTCAAAAAGCGCTCGAAAATCTTTTTCATATTGAAACCAAGGGTCAACTTTCTTGAGAATTTCACATGCGTTGATATTTTTAAGCTCTTTTAAGACGATTGCTGAGTACATGACTCCATATTTTAAGACCATAACATCAGCTTCTGTAAATGGAATCCATTCACCTAGTTCATTTTTAAAGGAGTTATTGTATTTTTCATCAGTTTCACCACGCTCATATTTTAATAACTTGGGTATTTCTGCTGTCCAGATTAAATTAGCTCCTTTTGCATTTTTGGTTTTGTATTTATGATAAGCTTCAACAAATTTAATGCAAATGGGGTTCAAAGTTACTTGACCGTAAAGTTCAATTGCCTCCCCTAATTCAGCCATGTCTCCTTCTAATTGAACTTCCAAATATTCTTTTAGTAAAAGCAACTCTAATTCATTGATGAAATTTTGATGTTCCACATCATTTAAAACACCATTTTTGTCCATTTCTTTTGCTGTGGCAAGACTTGAAACACATTCTTCCAAGGCACCTTCAAATTCAGGATCTGAATTACCTTCTTGAACCAAACCTAGATATCCTTTAGCTAAAAATAACTGAGGTGTTGGATCATTTGCATATTTAGGCTTAACTATAAAATCTGATGCGCGCGTTACTAATTTCTTGTAATTTGGCTTTGGTTTTTGAGCATATAAAGCTGCTAATTCTGGAAAGACACTTCTTACTGTAATATAATCTTCTAATTCATAGGAGATTTCACTTTCATCGTCTTTGTCTTTATTTAAGATGACAGTTAAATTTACGGTGTAATTCCCTAACCTACTAAAGGATAGCTTTATAGATGGTGATTTTTCAGTCGATCCTTTTTCAAAATCCCAGTCCTTACCTTTAACACCTGAAATAGTCCAGAGATAGGTTGGAGTAATTTTAGCTCCTTTAGTCAGAACACTTTTTAATTCAACAATATTCTCTGGCTTGACAACTCTTTCGAAAACGGGTTCCACTAAGCGTTTAGCAGCGCTAAAAGTCACACTTTGAGCCACGGAATTTAAGCTCAGTGTTAATAAGGAAATTGAAAGTAAAAGAATGCTCTTCATAATAATGTAATTTGCTAGTAATGTTTTCAAATTCTATGCCGAATTTACAATTTAATTGTGACTTTTAATTAATAGCCCTAAAATTTCTTGAGCAGCATGGGCTAAAACGGTCCCCGGCCCGTAAATCCCAAAGACGCCTTCAGCTCTTAAAAATTCATAATCATTTTTAGGAATCACCCCTCCAACTACGACCATAATATCATTTCTCCCCGCTTCTTTTAAGCTATTAATTAATGCTGGAACTAGGGTTTTGTGTCCAGCCGCAAGTGAAGAAACACCTACAATATGAACATCATTTTCAATAGCTTGCTTTGCAACTTCTGCAGGTGTTTGAAATAAAGGGCCCATATCTACATCAAATCCAATGTCTGCAAAAGCCGTAGCTATAATTTTTGCGCCTCGATCATGTCCATCTTGACCCATTTTCGCAACTAAAATCCTTGGTCTACGACCTTCTAAAACTGCAAACGCATTGCACATTTCTTTGGCTTTAATAAAATGTTCGTTTTTCATAGCTAGTTTTTCATAAACCCCACTTATCGTATTTACTTTTGCTTGATAGCGACCAAATGCAAGTTCTAAAGCACTAGAAATTTCACCTAAGGTGCATCTTGCGAGTCCACAACGGACAGCGATTTCTAACAAATTTCCCTTCCCGGTTTTTGCAGTATTTGTCAACTCTTCTAATAATTCTTTTTGTTGTTGATCGTTTCTTTGACTTTTTAATAACTTTAATTTAGCCAATTGCTGCTCTAAAACAGATGTATTGTCCACTTCTCGTAATTCAATTTCTTCCTGTTCAGATGCTACAAATCTATTCACGCCGACAATCACATCTACAACTGCATCAATTCTTGATTGTTTTTCTGCAGAAGCTTCTTCAATGCGCATTTTAGGAATACCCGTTTCAATAGCTTTTGCCATACCGCCTAATTCATCCACTTCGTGAATCAATGCCTTAGCTTTTACAATTAATTGATCGGTTAAGAATTCAATGTAATCTGCACCACCAGTTGGATCAATGTAATTGGTAATTCCAATTTCCTTCTGAAGATATATTTGAGTGTTTCTTGCAATTCGTGCTGAAAAGTCTGTGGGTAACGCTATTGCTTCATCTAATGCATTGGTATGTAAGGATTGTGTTCCACCCATAACCGCTGCTAATGCCTCAATGCAAGTTCTGGTAATGTTATTAAATGGATCTTGCTCTGTAAGGGACCATCCAGAGGTTTGACAATGGGTTCTTAAAGCAAGTGATTTTGCCTTTTGAGGCTTGAATTCTTGAACAATTTCATTCCATAAGACTCTTCCTGCTCTTAGCTTAGCTATTTCCATTGGATAGTTCATTCCGATGGCCCAGAAAAAACTAAGTCTTGGAGCAAATTCATCAATTAATAGCCCAGCGTTAATTCCCGCTTTAATATATTCTTTTCCATCTGCTAAAGTGTAAGCCAATTCAATTGCTGCAGTTGCACCAGCCTCATGCATATGATAACCTGAAATCGAAATTGAATTGAATTTTGGCATTTTTTGAGAAGTGTACTCAAAAATATCTGCAATTATTTTCATCGATGGAGCCGGCGGATATATGTAGGTGTTACGCACCATAAATTCTTTAAGAATATCATTTTGAATCGTGCCCTGAAGTTCAGCAATAGAAACTCCTTGCTCCATTGCAGCACCAATATAAAATGCCATAATTGGAATTACAGCTCCATTCATGGTCATTGAAACCGACATTTCATTCAATGGAATGGAATCAAAAAGGATTTTCATGTCCTCTATGCTGTCAATAGCCACTCCTGCTTTTCCGACATCACCAATTACACGCTCGTGATCTGAGTCATATCCTCTGTGTGTAGCTAAGTCAAAAGCAACAGAGAGACCTTTTTGTCCACCTGCTAGATTTTTTCTGTAAAATGCATTGGAATCTTCCGCGGTTGAAAAACCTGCATATTGACGAATTGTCCACGGCTTTGATAAATACATGGACGCATATGGACCACGCTTAAAAAATGGCCCTCCAGATAAGACTTCTTTTTCAATAATTTTTGATTCAAATTCACTTGGAATTTCAATACCATCTATGCTAATTGGTTCTTTTCTTTTATGGTTTATACCAGTTGATTTTGTTGCAGAGAACCAGTTTTGTTTGCTGTAATCAATTCTCATGGCGCTCAATTTTATCAAATCGTAATTTTTCCATTTCAAGAAACAAACCTTCTTCTTCCCAATCTTTTTTATCTTCCTTCGGATTTTTGAAAATATTTATCCCAATGAGTTGAATCTTATTTTCTTTAAATGATTTGATTTTTAATGCTCTAATCGGCTTTATTAAATCTTGAATCTTTTCAAGTTTTTCTGCATTCAACCATATTGCATAGCCATCAAGTTCTTGGAATGTTTGCCATGCTAATGCCGCCAATTTATATGATAAGTTTTCAATTGCGAAACTATTATTGAAAGGATTGTCGATGAATCGAACTTGAGCTTCTTCTTTCAATAGGTGCGAAATATTTATTGCCATGCGTTGGGAAAGAATACTTGATCCAGATGTACTTATTATATCATATGCTGGAATACTCAAATAATCAACACCTGCCAATACTGCTGATAGCGCTTCAGTGGTTTGTCTTAGTTGATTGGTATGTAAATCTGAAAGCGACTTATTAGTCCAACCAATTTGGGCATTGAAATGTACACTGTTCCTATTGAGATGGTGGTCATCCAATATGCGATTGACAAGATATTTAAGGCTGCGTAATTTAGCAATTTCTATCATAAAATCAGATCCGATTCCTACTTCAATTCTAATAGGGATTTCAATTCCGAAAGACTTCTGTAATAATAGAAGTTCATTGGTTTGACTTAATATTATTCCAATTTCTTGCCTAGCATTTGCTCCACATTGCTGAAATTCAAATCCATTGATCTGAAAAATTGACGGGACATTTTTAAGAAGCGTAAAAACTTCTTCGAATTCCTCTTCTTTAAAGTCAAATAAATCGATACACGCTTTTGTGTTTTCCTCTTGCTTGTACCATTGACAAAAAGAATGAAGTGTTTCTAAATTTCTAAGGCAAATAAAGGTTTCGATATATTTAAATTCAATTGCTTCAAATAATAAATTCCATTGAGTCTTAGGATTTGCAACAAGAATTTGGATTACTTCTGCGCCATTCATTAATGCAGAAAGTAATTTTTTATTGGTTTGTTTTTCTTCTTCAGCTTTACAAATGAAACAATTTTTCCAATTATTATCATTTCTTGGCAGGGCAAAATCAACAACAGGATGGATGCATGTCACATTGTCTTCAATTTCGTATGAAAGTTCTTCAATTGGATTGAATGCTTGATAATCGCCTTTACTCTTCTCGATTTCACTCAAAACTTTTGCTTTCCATCTTTCAGTCTGTAGATCACCCTCCAAATCTGCGCTAGCTGTCATTCTTTATTTTTTAATAATTCAAATATACGACACTTGCATAGAAGGTTGATTTTTTTAGGGGATTTTGAATAAATTTTACCATAAAAAGGAATAAAATTTTAATTTAGTTGTTCAAATTCAAACAAATTTAACTTGAGACATAATTCACTTTCTTTCTACAATATGCATAACCGTAAAATATTTTTCACATTATGATAAAGAAAGGATTTTCTCTATTCTCAAAATATAGGTCCACTCTTTTTGATTTAAATAAAAGAACGGGTCTATTTCCACTGTTACTTTCTTTGTTAATCGGACAAGTGGTATTCGCTCAAGGTTGGACACCAGTAGGAGCAAGGTCCAATTCGCTCGCAAATGCTAGTGTTGCTCTTGAGGATGTTTGGGCTTATCACCACAATCCGGCCAATTTAACTGCCTTGAAAAAGTGGAGTTGTGGAATATCTTATGAAAATCGTTTTTTGTTGAAGGAAATGCAGTCACAAGGTCTGGTTTTTGCAATCCCATTAAAAGTTGGTGTTCTTTCGACAGGAGTCCAAAGTTATGGATTTAAAAATTTCAGAACCAATCGAATTGGACTTGGTTATAGTTTATTTCTATCTGAATTTCTTTCAATGGGTGTTCAATTAAATTATCATCAATTGCGCTTAACAGATGCCTATGGAATGAAACAATCACTTACGGCAGAGGTAGGATTACAAGCTATGATTAATAAGAATTGGAAAATAGGATGTAGTATATTTAATATAGGTCGATCGTTACTTTCATCATATTCTGAAGATCGCTTGACAACCCTAATTCGTTTCGGAACTTATTATAAACTCTCAGAAAAAGTAATGGTGCTTGCTGAGGCAGAAAAAAATATAGAATACCCTCTAAGAATAAAGGCAGCTTTAGAATATGCGCCTATGTCAAAAGTCTTCTTGCGTGGCGGTATAGCTACCCAGCCTGTAGAACTTAGCGCAGGATTTGGGTATAATTTTAAATCTCAGTATCATTTGGATTTCGGTTCCGCTTACCATCAGACTTTAGGGTGGTCTCCTCATTTTTCCTTCACCTATCAAATGAAAAATTAGTTTGAAGTCTTTAGTATTTTTAGGCTTATTTCTATGCATACAAGCTGGGGCGTTTACTCAAGTTAAAAGTGATATTATCCAACAAAGAATAGAATTTATTACGGAGCAATTGCAATCAGAATCCGTCGATTTAACGAATTATTTAGAACAGTTGAATTATTATTATGAGCATCCAATCAATCTAAATTCAACCAATGTTGAAGAACTTGAGGCACTTGGATTACTAAGTGGTATTCAGATTAATGAATTAATTGTTCATCGGAAACTTTTCGGCAAATTAATTTCGATCTATGAATTACAAGGATTTGAATACTGGGATTTAAACACCATTCAATTGGTGTTTCCCTTTATTAAAGTTGATGATCGGCTCGATAATTTACATATCACTTTTAAAGAAGCAATGAAGGAAGGAAAGTTTGAACTTTATACAAGGTATCAGCCCACTGTCGAACAAAAAGCAGGTTATATTAAAGTGCCAGATTCACTTGCTGCTAACTCTAATAATTATTATCATGGAAATAGTGATCGATATTATGCAAGATTTCGCTATACCTACAAATCAAATATAAGTGTTGGGCTTACTGCCGAAAAAGATCCAGGAGAACAATTTTTTAGAGGCGCTCAAAAAAATGGATTTGATTTTTATTCTGCGCATGCTTTTTTTAAAGGCGGAAAATATTTAAAGTCGATGGTAGTAGGTGATTATCAACTTCAAATAGGTCAAGGATTAAATCTTTGGTCTAGTTATGCTTTTGGTAAAACAGCTGACATCGCCACAATGAAAAGAACTGCAATTCCAATTAGAGCCTACACCTCAGTAGACGAATCAAGATTTTTGCGTGGTTCCGCAATTGATTTAGGGTATAAGAATTTTGGTTTATTAGCCTTTATCTCACAAAAGAAAATTGATGCCAGTTCCATTGCTGATTCAACTTATGATGACTTACAATTTATATCAACTATTGATCTTTCAGGTTTACATCGAACCAATCGTGAAATCGCTAAGATGAATGGCTTACAAGAACGAATTGCAGGAGCCCATTTTAAATATACCTCGGGCACCTTTAAAACAGGAGTGGCAGGGATATATCAAGGATATGATAAAGTATATTATAAAGATGTTCAAATTTATAATCAATTTGATTTTCGGGGAACAGAACAAGTATCTTTCAGTGGTGATTACTCTTATAGTTTTAAAAACATAAATATTTTTGGAGAGGTATCGAAAATTTATAATCAACAGATAACTTCTGCTAATTCTGGTTGGGCAATGGTGCATGGAGCATTAATTGCTTTAGATCCTCGAGCTAGTATTGGAATCTTATATAGGAATTATCAAAAAGATTATCAGACTTTTTATAATGCTGGTTTTTCTGAAGGTAGTAATACGCAAAATGAAAATGGATTATATGTAGGGACAAAATTGAAGTTCACTTCTGCAATTTCAATGAATGCATACATAGATTTATTTCGTTTTCCTTGGCTAAAGTATGGAGTAGACGCGCCCTCTCAAGGTCATGAATTTTTGATCCAACCAATTTATAAACCCAATAAAGTTTTAGAAATTTACTTCAGATACAGGCAACAATTAAAAGAGAAAAATAGTCGCGATTATCCTGGAAATATTACTCCAATTGAAGCAGTAATGCAAAGAAATTTTAGATTTAATTTGTCCTATATCATTAATGAAGCATTTACCTTTAAAACTCGAATTGAAATGGTCCATGTAGAAAGGGCCAGTTCAGGAAAGCAAAAGGGCATGCTCTTTACCCAAGATTTATTATACAAACCCAAAAGTTTCCCTTTAGATTTTGCCTTGCGTTATGCTTTATTCGATACAGATGGATACGACACACGGATTTATTCTTTTGAAAATACGGCATTATATGCTTTTTCAGTTCCTGCATACTATTATCAGGGAAGTAGGGCATATGTCTTGGTTAGGTATTCTTTTTTGCGCCATTGTGATTTATGGTTGCGATATGGGATATTTTTATATAATAATAAAAACGCTATTTCCTCCGGTACAGAAGGGATTCAGGGTAGTAAAAAGACTGATCTAATTCTTCAATTGCGTATTACTTTGTAATTTTTGAAATTTTCTTTGTTACTTTTTTTTATGTTCTGCGTTATGAAAATATAAGGACTGCAAGCCTTTAAATTTCTCCAATTAAACTAGAAAATAAAACTAAGCATTATGAAGACGAACGCGATGTACTACCAAAGCAGTTTTCTCTTAGCAGAGGAACTGCAAATTATCGAAAAGGCGAAGTTGAACCCTGCTCATTTCGCTCCACTTTATAAAAAATACCATGAAGCAATTTTTAGGTATGTAATTAAAAGAGTGGATGAGGAAGAAGCGGCATACGATATTACCTCTTGTGTTTTTATTAAAGCTTTGACCAATATTCAGAGATATGAATTTAGAGGTGTTCCTTTTTCTTCTTGGTTATTTAGAATTGCTAAAAGTGAATTATACCAATCTTTCCGTGATAATAAAACCAAGAGAACTGTAAATATTGATAGCATTCAAATAGCACAGTTAGTTGAAGATTTTACTGAAGTGTATTCTGAAGAAAACAAGGCTAAGTTACTCAAGGCCTTGCCTTTATTAAAAGACAATCAGTTACAATTAATTGAAATGCGTTTCTTTGAGAAAAGATCTTTTAGAGAAATGGGTGAAATCATAGGATTAACAGAAAACAACACTAAAGTAAAAACCTTTAGAGCATTAGTTAAATTAAAAGATATTTTTAATAAATTAAAATAAACACCATGATAAAAATTTATGTCGATCGCCCTAGTTTGTCATCGGAAGAGATAAATTCTAGAAGAGATTTTAATCATATTTTAAATCAATTACCAAAGAAGAAAGT
>CANJQZ010000028.1 GCA_947476515.1 Flavobacteriales bacterium | reverse complement strand
ACCGCCTTCACTTCTTTCCATTTCCTTATTTCTGATGCAATAAATTCCTGCACTGCATTTTTGTCTAGATGTAATGAATCTATTTGTGCATGATTAAGATATATATTTTGATTCGCCTCTGTTAAAATTAAGGTTGCTCCGTATTTCTCTTGTACTGACTTCTTTAAAGTCTCTAAATTCAAATACATGGGTAAATATCCACCAGGCAACTTTTTATCTATTAACTGCTGAGGAACAGGAACTACAGCATGGTCGGCAGTTATAAATATTTTGTAATTATGCTTCCCAACTTTTTTATCAAGTGCTGTCAAAAGTTTGGCAATTTCTAGGTCAAGTCTTGCATACATATCTTCAATCTCCAAAGAATATGGACCAAAGGAATGCCCTGCAATATCAGGAGTCGAATAACTAATACACAAAAGATCTGTTTGCGCATCAGTACCTAATTCTTCAAAGTCAATTGCTGTTAAAGCAAGATCGGTCAATAAGGTGTTGGCAGCAGGGGTAACCACAAAATTCGAATAATCTCCAGGTTTGAATGAGTAGGGAAAGGTAGCTTTAGATTTCCCATCTAATAGAAGCTCATAAGGAGAATCGTCAATAGAATTATAATTAGCTTCAGGATAAAGTAAGGTCCAATCTTTTAGGTAAGTATCTGCATTATGATCTTTATTAAATTCATGTATCCAACTTGGGAGTTGCTCTTTATAATAACTACTGGTAATAAACTTCCCGCTTAAATAATCAAACCAATAAGTACCGTCACTTAAATGTCCACCAGGCAAGATTGCGCCACGATCCTTAATAGAAACAGAAATTACTTTTGCAGTAGGGTAGGTAAGTTTTAATTGATCGCTTATTGTGTAAGTCTTTAGTCGATGCGGTGAAGCTTTACCATGTTTCGAATTAACACCGATTGATTGAACAGACCCATCACCTACACAATTAACCATTTTTGCTGTTTCAGCATCATACCACTGATTTCCTACAATGCCGTGATTGCTAGGTGTTGTTCCTGTGTAAATGGAGGCATGTCCTGGCCCCGTGTAGGTTGGAACATAATTGTAATTGGTATTGCGACAATTGGTCCCGTGGAGCAAGAATTTATTAAATCCACCTTCGGTGAAATGGTGTTGGAAACGATATAAATATTCGTAGCACATTTGATCTACTACAATCCCAATAATTAATTTATCCTTTTTTTGAGCTCTTAAATTTCCTACAAAGAATAATAGAGCAAAAAATAATACAATTGAAATTTTACCCTTTGCCTGGTTTTGCATTGACGGTTGGTTTAACGGGTGAGCTAATTATTGATTTACTTGGGGTGTTATGAGGTGCTGTGTTTATAATGTTATTGTTATTAGTTGGTTTGTTGAATTCTATAGGACGACTTGGTTTGAAAATAGAATTGTTCTGTTCGTTATTTTCATTTGTTTTGAATTCACTTTTCCCAGGTTTTTCTTCGATTTTATTATCAATTGGCTTCAGAGGTTGCGCTCCTTCATTTGGATTTTTAGGATCCAATATTTGATGTGTATTGGTATTTAAAAGAGGTCTTTCTAATTTATTAAGAACCACTCCATCAGTTGCTGGCGCAGGTGTTGGAATAGGATTTGGATTTATATTTAGATAGGCTTGATCGAAAATACACCCACCCATTTCACCCGCATTTACGCCCATAGTTTCGCATCTTCTTCTAGCATTCGCTTGCTGATCAGCATTTAAATCAGCTACCGTTAGATGTACTCTAGGAAAACTTCTATCGGTATAATAGGCAGTATTTGTCCCGGCTGCATAATCAAATAAAGTAGTCATGTCCGTAACCCTCCAATCTTCAGCAAAATTTTGTGATAAATACGCTAAGTACTCTTTTTCAGCCAAAATAGAAGCTTGTTGCATCATTGGATTACCAAAAGTAGAGAACGCTTGGTAGGTTGGTGGAGTTTGATTGTTATTCCTACCGTTAAAATCATCATTCATGTTGTTATTGGCATTGCCCAATAGTCCACTGTAAATTTGACTGCTACATTGAAATATAGATACCGTCACATTAACAAAATTCATTCCTCCACTTCCTCCGTTGTTAAGAATCAATGTTTCTCCTGATGGCCAGGAAATAATATAGTTTCTGCCGGTCAATCTAATGGTTCCTCCGTGCGGTAAAAAATAGGTTCTGCCTTGTAATTGAATAGGCTCACCATTTAAAAATAATGGAGATACATTACGGGATGGAGCATCTTCAGCATAAAATCCTAATCTATCCCCAAAAACATTCATCGCAATGGCTGTATTCAAAGAAAAATTATCGCTTTGTGCTTTTTGTCTTGCTTGAATTTCAAAATTTCCATCATTTGATTTAGATAAGTCAAATTCGCCCACCGTCTGAAAAGAGTAAGTGGCATTGTCAAATGATTTTAAATGGGGATCTCCATAGCTACGACCTTGAGTTGTACTGCAAAAAGTATTGTTTATTAAAGTTAAAAGTAAGGTTGCATATTGGTTATTGTCAAATTGAGAAGATGAATTATTGGTTTCAATGTAATTTTTTAAATCTTCTCTTCTTTCTTTTGGTATTAAACTCAACATCTCATATGGAGTCAACTCCTCAGCGAAAGTCCTATCTGGAACTGCTTGTTTATTTGACATAGCCATAACACTTTGAGATAACCATAAGCCCCTAATTTGATCCCAATCTGTAAGCGCAATTGAAATATTATCATTAACAGATGCCTTAGTATTTCCTGCGTTATCTGGCACTTCTTGCGCTGCTAGCACAAGTGTTAATACGAGTGAAAAAAATAAAATAATAGTTTTCATACTTTTTTATTTTATAAGTTAAATTTATATCCTACTCCTTTTATGGTTGTGATATATTCATCACCAATTTTTTCGCGTAATTTTCTAATATGAACATCAATGGTTCGATCTCCAACCACAACTTCTGAACCCCAAACGGTATCTAAAATCACATCTCTTTTAAAGACAACATTAGGTCGAGAAGCTAAAAAAGCGAGCAATTCAAATTCCTTTTTTGGTAATTGAATTTCAAGTTTATTTATAATGATTAAATAGCGCTCACGGTCAATGATAAAATCATCATTGGATTCCTTTTTCGCACTATTGGCATTTTGTCTTCGAAGTAAGGCGTGTATCCTAGACATCAGCACTTTTGGCTTGATTGGCTTCGAAACATAGTCGTCCCCTCCAGCTTCTAGTCCAGCAATTTGACTGTAATCTTCACTGCGAGCGGTAAGAAAACAAATAATGATATCTCTGTTTACAGGATCAGACTTTAATTCTTCACAAACCTCAATACCATCCATTATGGGCATCATCACATCTAATAGGATTAGTTCGGGCTTTTGGTGCGCAACCATTTTTAAAGCTTCTTTTCCATTAGAGGCACAAGAAACAATATGACCTTCCTTTTCAAGATTATATTTAAGTAATAGACGAATGTCTTCTTCGTCATCAACAATGAGAATATGTGCCATATCTTACGAAGTTACGAAGTTTTTAATTCAAATTTTATTCTTTTAATATTTAACAATAATTTATGATAATTTGGATCTATTGCTTTTTGAATTCGTTCAAAATATATGTACTTTTGAATAGATTCAAGTTGTTCATTTTCCCATTAAAGCAAGTTTCAATACTTTATAATTTTAAATATTTTCTTATGACAATTCGTATTCTACTTGCTGAAGATGACTTAAATCTTGGTTTTGTAATCTCTGATCAACTCAAATCAGATGGGTATCTTGTTACTTTAGCAACGGATGGAACGGATGCACTTAAAAGATTTAATGAGCAAAAATATCATTTATGTGTTTTTGATGTTATGATGCCTAGAAAGGATGGTTTTACCTTAGCAAAAGATATTCGGAAAATCGATACCGAAATCCCTATTTTGTTTCTCACTGCAAAAACAATGACGGAGGATAAGGTTGAAGGCTTTAAATCTGGAGGGGATGATTATTTGACAAAACCCTTTAGTGTCGAAGAGCTTCAATTGCGCATTAAAGCACTTTTGAAACGCGTAAATATTAATACCAGTATTCCAGAAGAAAAGATTTTCACCATTGGTTCCTATTTATTTGACACTGAAAATTTAAATTTAACCATAGGTGGACTAACAAAGTCATTAACCAAAAAGGAGGCTCAAATCTTGAAGTTGCTCTACAAATTTAAAAATCAGGTGTTACCTCGAGAAGTAATTTTAAATGCTGTTTGGGGACAAGATGATTATTTTGTTGGGCGGAGCTTGGATGTTTTTATCACCAAACTAAGAAAATATCTAAAAGAGGATGATGCTATCTTACTGAATAATATTCATGGTGTTGGTTTTAAATTAGAAGTACCTTTAAAATGATACATATCTTACATATTGAAACCGCTACACACATATGCTCCGTTGCATTATCAAAAAACGGAGTCTTAGTTGATCGTATAGATGAGGTCTCTGATGGTTATGTTCATGGAGAAATGCTCACTGGATTCATAGATGCATTATTAAAACGACATCATATTGAATATAAAGCCCTATCTGCCGTATCAGTTTCTGCAGGCCCAGGTTCCTATACTGGATTGAGAATCGGAATATCAACTGCAAAAGGGCTTTGTTTTGGATTAAACATCCCTATAATTTCAATTCCTTCCTTGCAATCTCTTTTTGAAATTGCCCATAAAAAACATCCTGAAAAATCGATAGCAGTACTATTTGACGCGCGAAGAATGGAGGTTTATAGCGAAATTTATGGCACTTCGAAATTAGTCTTGAAAAAACTAAGTGCTGATGTTTTAACTCAAAATTCCTACGATGAATACTTGCCTTTAATCATTGTTGGAGACGCTAATCCTAAACTTAAAGAAATTTGGGCAGAAAGAAACTTGTCTTTTGATGATGAGGTTTGTATTTCCGCAACAGGACAAGTAGAGATTTCGCATCAAAAATATTTAGCGAAAGATTTTGAAGATTTGGCTTATTTCACGCCTAATTACTTAAAGGAATTTTATACCCACTAATCTACATTCAGGGATTGAGACCAATTCGCTTCATTTCCACAGGCGTCCTTTATTGAAATATTATATTTTTTCTTCCCGTATTCATTTTTATCAATTACATGAAATATGGTGTTATTCTTCTTATCATATTCAAGAATTTTCCATTGATTGTTTATGAGTAATTGGTAGGACGAAACGCTTGTCTGTCCATCACTAATTTTCCACTGTAATTTTTTAGTTTTGATCAGCGTATCGGTCGTTTTAAAATTATCAGGCGCAATAGTTGGAGCGATTTTGTCTGTGGATAGAGCATAATTTCCGAAGTTGTAAATATAAGCCGTTAATTTTCCTTGAATAATTTTTGTCGTAATTCCAGTTTTGGAACCATTCGCCCCAATTTGAGCAATGTATTGTTTTGAAATGTCAATATTTGGAAGGGGTGTTAGAATAATTTTTATCGAATCATGCACTGCAATATCTGCATTTCCAATACTTATTCCATTGCTGATTATTTTTAAATTATTCTGCACTGGTTCATAAAAACTATGCGCAGGTATTGAAATACTATTCCCAAATTGTTCAAAGAAATAGGTAGAGTCAGGTGATAAATACCCGGTCTCGAAAAAAGGTTTTTGGCTTACGCTTTTTGTTCTATTAACAAGCGTGAAACCAATTTGACTTTTGTTTTGATTGGCATCCAATAGTGAAATAGTTAAAGGAATAGAATCGTTGCCAGACAAATCAACTATTTGAAAAGGTTCGGATTTATAAATATCAAGTAAATTGTCTTCCTTATAAAACAGTTTGTGAATTTTACTCCCATTTTTCTTGTACTGGACATAATCGCAGTAATCGTTGATGAATCTATTGTGATCGAAAGAGATTGTATCTATTTTGCAGTGGTACAAAGTGTCTTTCTCTTGGACCAATATTTGTTCGAATAATCCGAATTTACTGGGTATTTTTCCTCCTTGATCTTGCCCAGTAATTGCAATCCCAATTTTAGAATAGCCTGCAATGAATTTTGGGTCTAATACAATTTTTCCATTCTTTAAACTGTAGGTATTTCCAGATTTTACAATCGGGAATGTTCGAGAATTGTTGGGAATCAAATACCCATCTTTATCGAGTAAATAGATTAATATTTTTTCAGGACTCGGCGCAATTTTATCGTAAGCAACAAAACCATGTTGAAGCGGATTGAGTCCTTTTTCTGTTTTAGTATCTCTTAATTCAAAATGTAAGTGAGGACCTGTTGAATTCCCGCTATTACCTGAGAGCGCAATGATTTGACCGATTTTTACTGGGAAATCTGAAGGTGTTAATTTCAAATCGATTTCATTTAATTTATTGTGCTCTTGATATTTTTTAATAAATGAGGCTAGAGGTTCTTTGAAGGACGAACAATGTGCATAAACACTTGTAATTCCATTTGGATGATCAATGTAAATCACTTTACCGTAACCCAAAGGCATAATCTTCACCCTTGAAATATAACCGTCCGCTATAGAATGTATGTTCACACCAGTCACTCCGCCGGTTTTAAAATCAAGACCCATGTGAAAATGATTGGGTCTTAAATCTCCGAAAGTCGCAGAAATTTCTAATGGAATTCCTAAAGGTGAATGGTAGATTCCTGTTGAAACTTGACTTGTCAAATAGCTCCCTAGAAATAGGGAGAAAACGAATAAAAGTGCGATATTTTTGAACATATACAAAAATACACCTCAAAAAATATAAAAATACAGCCTCAAAAATATTGTTATGAACTATTGTATATTAACTTTGTGAAAAGTCGCTGAAAATGACAGAACAAATTCAAAGTAGTATAGACCGATTGAGAAACAAAGCACTTGAATTGCATCAACTCTTAGTAAAAGAGAGAAATGAAAATCAAATGTTGTTGAGTTCAAATCAGGCGCTAAAGGATGAATTAGACCAGCAGCAAAAAATAGGCAAGAATTTGCTTATCGAAAACGAAAGGTTGAATCAGGTTATTGAGGCTTCAAAAAATCAGGTTGTTGAAATCCCATTTGTTTCTCAAGGCAGAAATGAAGAAGAAATCGATGAACTAGTAAAAGAAATAGAAAACTGTATTGCACAGCTAAAACAATAAGAAATGGCTAAAATTTCTTTAAAAGTAGAGATTGCAGGAAGAACATACCCTCTTACCGTTCAGGAAGGAGAAGATGTAAAGGTTCTGAAAGCAGCAGAAGACATAAACAAAGCAATTGCGCTTTTGCGAGATAATTATGCGGTAAGTGACACGCAAGATTTATTGGCAATGTCGACCCTTCAAATGATGATGAAAGGAAGCTCTACTAAAATTGAAAAAGAAGTTATACCCGCAGATTATGCTGCTATTGAATCTTCGTTGCAATCTTTAACTGATGAATTAGATCAGTTAGACTAAATCTTTACTATTCGTCCAATCTGTATTATTAATTTTTTAAAATATTAATATGCTATTAGGTGTAATATTGGGTTTGTTAGGTGGCGGAATTGCGACCTTTGTAATTCAAAAGGTAATGCTCAAATCAAAGAGTGAAAAATTGATTAAAGATGCTCAAGTCGAAGCTGAAAACATTAAGAAAGAAAAAATATTTCAGGCTAAAGAAAACTTCCTAAAGTTAAAAGAAGAGCATGAAGTTACAATCAAAGATAGAGAGCGAAGACTGCAATCAAATGAAGACAGAACGCGTGCTAAGGAAAAAACGATTACTCAAAAGTTAGAAGAACTAAGCAATAAAGAAAGAGAAACTGAAAAGTTGCAACTTGCTTTTGACGCAAAATTTCAAGGTCTAGAATTGAGAATGCAAGAACTAGATAAAATTCAACAAAAAAGAGTGGCTGAGCTATCTAAAATCAGCGGAATGCAAGCAGAAGATGCTAAAAAAATGCTAATGGATGCTTTAACTGATGAGGCAAGAACTGCTGCAATGGCTCAAATTAAAGAGATTTCTGAAGAAGCAAAATTAAATGCAAATCGCGAAGCGCGTAAAATCGTTATTCAATCTATTCAACGCGTTGCTACGGAGCAAGCAATTGAAAATGCAGTATCTGTTTTCAATATCGAATCTGATGAGGTTAAAGGAAGAATTATTGGTCGTGAGGGAAGAAATATTCGTGCGCTTGAAGCCGCTACAGGTGTTGAGATTATTGTAGACGATACCCCAGAAGCGATCATCCTTTCTTGTTTTGATCCAATTCGTCGTGAAATCGCTCGTTTATCCTTGCATCAATTGGTTTCTGATGGTCGAATTCATCCTGCTCGTATTGAAGAAGTTGTTGCTAAAACACGCAAACAATTAGAAGAAGAAATTATCGAAACTGGTAGAAGAACTTGTATTGATCTGGAGATTCATGGATTGCATCCTGAACTGATGCGCATGGTAGGTCGCATGAAATTTAGATCTTCCTACGGACAGAATTTATTACAACACTCTCGTGAGGTTGCTAATTTGTGTGCAATCATGGCTGCTGAACTTGGACTTAATGTCAAATTAGCAAAACGAGCTGGTCTCTTGCATGATATTGGTAAAGTACCAGATGAAGATCCTGAATTACCACATGCTCTTTTAGGTATGAAAATTGCAGAGAAATTTGGCGAAAAAGGAGAAGTTCTTAACGCTATTGGAGCGCATCACGATGAGATTGAAATGACAACACTGATAGCTCCAATTGTTCAAGTTTGTGATGCAATATCTGGCGCACGACCTGGAGCAAGAAGAGAAATAGTTGAAGCCTATATCAAGAGAATTAAAGAGTTAGAAACATTAGCGCTTTCTTATGATGGTGTTGGATCTGCCTACGCGATTCAAGCAGGTAGGGAATTACGCGTTTTAGTGGAAGCTGAAAAGGTAACTGATTTGCGGGCTGAAGAATTGTCTTTTGCGATTTCACAACGCATCCAAACAGAAATGACTTATCCTGGTCAAGTTAAAGTGACTGTAATTCGTGAAAAGCGTTCTGTTAGTTACGCAAAATAGATTTTGAACTTTATGTAATCCTTACTTGTTCATTTAATATAAGGTATTGAATAATGGAAGATTTGAAGTTGATAGTTGGTCCTTGTAGTGCTGAATCATACGAACAACTTAGGGAAACAGCTAAAGGTTTAAAAGATCTAAATCATAACTTTTTTCGCGCTGGAATTTGGAAACCAAGAACAAGACCCGGAGCCTTCGAAGGAGCTGGTGATGAAGCCTTGGTTTGGATGAATGAAATTCGTTCCGAATTTGGGTTTAAATTATGTACTGAAGTAGCAACAGTAAGTCATGTGGAAGCTGCTTTAAAAGCTGGTTTCGATATGCTTTGGATTGGCGCTAGAACTACCACAAATCCATTTTCAGTTCAAGAAATAGCAGAAGCTTTAAAGGGTGTTGACATTCCTATTATGGTTAAAAATCCAATCAATCCTGATCTTAAATTATGGATTGGAGCCATTGAAAGGTTATTGAAAATTGGGATTCACGAGGTATCAGCGATACATAGAGGATTTTCTGTTTACGAACAATCAAAATATAGAAATGCTCCCAATTGGCAAATTCCCATAGATCTTAAACAATTATTACCTGACATTCCACTACTTTGCGACCCTTCACATATTTCAGGAGATGCTGCTATTTTGCACGAAGTGGCTCAAAAAGCATTGGATTTAAAGTATGATGGTTTTATGATCGAAACCCATTTTAATCCTAGTATTGCCAAGACAGATGCCAAACAACAATTGACGCCAGCTCAATTAAAAGAAATGCTTAACAACCTTCACTATCGTGACCGAAGTGAATTAGTGGAAGCTGAATTATCTGAATTTAGAGCGAGAATTGATGCAATGGATGAAGCACTCATCCATTTACTTATAGAAAGAATGCATATTTCAGCCTCTATTGGTAATTATAAAAAAGAACGCAATTTGGCCATTCTTCAGAAAGCAAGATGGGAAGAATTGTTATTAAATAATGTAAATCGCGCCATTAAAGCTGAATTATCAAGTGATTTTGCCAGTCAAATTTTTAAGTTAATCCATCAAGAATCTATTCATATTCAATCTGAAATTTTAGGGGATAATAAAAATGAATAAAGTTGTTCAGCCCTTTAAATATAATGGTAAAATCGTCGCCAACTACTCAAAAAGTTATTTGCAAAGAGCGCTAGTGTTATCTGCAATTTCTGAAGGAGAATCAATTTTATGTGGTTATGATGGTTCTAAGGATGTACAGGTAGCAACGGCATTGATTCAAGAACTTGGAGCAAAGGTTCGTATCGAAAAGAACTCTTTATTCATTACAGCAACCCCATCTTCTGCTAGAGCAGAAAAATTTTCTTTGCATGTGGGAGAGTCAGGTCTCTTGCTAAGAATGATTGCCCCAATTGCATCAGTACTTTCATTAGAATCCATTATTACTGGTCAAGGCACTTTGCTTAAAAGAGATATGTTATCTCTAAAAAAGAATTTGAAGAAAAATGGTTTAACTATAGTTCTTGAAAACAACTCTTTACCCATGATTATACAAGGGTCTTTATTAAAAGATCATTGGCAAATCGACGCCAGTGAAAGTTCACAATTATTATCTGGGCTTCTTATGTCACTTCCACTTTTAGGTAAATCTCACAAAATTGAGGTGTCGAATTTGGTAAGTATTCCATACATCGATTTAACGCTGGACTTAATGGAAAAATTTGGTGTCCCGATTGATAATGACAATTATCAATCATTTGGCTATAAAGATTCATATACTTACAAGGCTGCTAAAATAGAAGTAGAGGGAGATTGGAGTGGGGCGGCAAATCATTTGGTTGGCGCTGCTATTTCTGGTGCATTGGACCTTGATGGACTGCAAGTAAATTCGAGACAAGCAGATAAAGCTATATTGACTGCATTGAATGATTTTGGAGCAATAGTGGAATGGCACGGCACTACTTTGCATGTAAAACAAAATGAACAGCATCCATTTTTCTTCGATGCTTCTAATAGTCCAGATTTATTTCCACCGCTTGCTGTCTTAGCATGTGCAGCAATTGGCACTTCTGAAATTAAAGGATTACATCGCTTGACTAATAAAGAATCTAATCGTCAAAATAGTTGTGTTGCCCTTTTAGAAGCGTTAGGGGTTCAATATAGAATTCAAGAGGACAGTCTCTTGATTGATGGAACAGGAAGTGTGAAAGGTGGAACTATTGCTACTTTTAATGATCACCGCATTGCGATGGCAGGAGCTGTTGCAGCATCCATTTCAAAACAAGCAATCACAATAGAAAATATAAGTTGCGTAGAAAAATCGTATCCTGATTTTTTTAGAGATTTGGAAAAAGCTACCCTAAGTTTCTAGAACTTATAATTTCACAAATCTATTGCTAATGATCTGACCTTCGATTTCACTTTGAATTAAGTAAGAACCAGATGGGAAAACAGCAATATTTAATTCAGTAGTCAGCATTTGAGGCACTAACTCCAAAAGAACTTGTCCATTTAAATTTAAAATCGAAATTCGATTGGCAAGTATTGGATGTGTTATCATTAATTTATCAATCGCTGGATTAGGAATCAATTGTATCGAATTACTTATATTTTCTTGAAGACCACTTCCGCTTCCGTTACTGTTTCTGAATAATACATTGTCAATAAATACAACTCCTGTTCCAATTGGGTCACAGGCGAATATTAACTGCGCGATGTGTTGCGTACTGTTTAACGAAGTGAAATCTCCTAAAGGAATATCGTAGGTGTTCCAACTTTCTAAACTCGGAACAAAGGTCAATTCGTGCTCAGTATCATCTCCTCCAGCATAGGCTAAATCAGGTCCAAAATCTACTAATTTTATTCTGAAGTTGGTGATGTTAGCCGTCCAAGCATCTACTCTTAAGTGTGTCATATTGGTTACATCAAGAATATTAGCACCGGTGGTTTCAATACCAACAAAATTTAAGTTAGCATACTTTTTGGTGTCATTTCCTGCAATTTGTATATCTGTCAAGGAACCTTGTGACCAACCAGTTTGCCAAGTATCTACCGCAACATTAGTGTAAGGATTGCTGAACATGGAAAGCACATTCGAAGCATTGTAAGTAGGTGTTGGTGCTGGTGTCATGGGTTCATTCAGCGGTGGACCTTGACTGCTAAATTTGATATTGTCGAAATAGCAGATATTATCTTGACTTCTAGCTAAGAAATCTGGAAAAATTATTATTTGATCAATGTTCGTAGATGATGGAGCACCAATAATTGAAGTGAAATCAAAGGTAAGTTCCTCCCATTGATTAATAACTGTATTCGAAACCAATAATTCTCCAGTAGATGCGCCTGCAGCTGTAGCAAATTTGATTCCTACATTACTGATAATAGGCTTGTTAACCATTATCTTAACAATGCAATTACTGGCGTTTAAGGTGAAGGTGCCAATGTCAGAACCGTGTAAAGATTCACAACCTGCCCATGGCATACCATTTTGTTTGGCAGTAAATTTGGCGACTTGACTTGTTGTATTGATGCCAGCTACTAATGGGTTTGCTACAATCTCCAATGGTGGTTGGGTGTCATTTTCAAACACCGTCCAAGTCCATAAAGTTCCGAATCCACCTGTTTCAAATGTTATTGGACCGTTTTGCGCAAAGGTTGTATTTATAGCAAGTAATGATATAAATAATAGTAAATTTCTCATTTAACAATGATTTAGTTATTGTTAAATGTACCATTAATATTTAATTAAACTCTAATAAATTTCATCCAATTACTAATGGAAGATTATTAATCATTTGTTTTCTGCTCTAAAGCTTCTATTCTTTTAAGCAAATCCATAATAATAACATCTTGTTCTTTTAGAGCTTCTACAAGGATTGGAATTACCTCCGTGTAACCAACAGTTTTTAATTTAACAGATGTTGGTTCCGTTAAATCATTGCGAGAAGAGATGCTATTTATTAATTTCTCTTTTACAATTGCAGGTAAAATTAATTCTACCTCTTGTGCAATAAAGCCATAAGTCAATCCAGCTTTTAATCCAAGATTAGGAAATTCATCCAATTTATGCTCGTAAGAAACACCTCGCAAGTTATTTACAATAGAGCGTGCATTTGGAATGGTATTGATATTCTTTTTTATTTTGAGATCAGATGCCGTTCCAAAATATCCAGTATATCCTAAATCATTCTGAAACAAACCACCCCAACCCAAATTAGGCGTCGTTGAAACTGTTCCATTTACACCAACAGCATCTATGTTTGTTGTTATTCCGCGAACACCTGCTGAAGAGGTGCCACTTCCGTAATGTTCTCCCTGAACTGCAGCAAATACAGTAGTATTAGCCGCTAGAATATTTCCAAAAACTCCAGATCCGTTGAAAGAAGAGTAACCGTTAATGGCCCATGGAAAAGTAGCATTGGAAACGCTATTCATTAAATCTCCGGTCAAAGATGTACTTGTTGCACCAATAAAAAACTCACCAAGGTTGCTCAAGCGTCCTCGTGTGATGTTGTTCGTTTTAAAGTCTAGTGAGAAATTCCCATTGGTCCCTAAAAGCACATCTGCTGTACTGGTATTGCCCCCAATTAAAAATGCTTTGTTACTTGAATTGATAGTTTGCGGTGTAGAGGTAACAATGGTCATCGTCCCATCAGTTTGAAAATTGTCTGATGTTATTGTTGTAGATGGACCAGCAGGACCTGTCGCTCCTGTTAATCCTTGCGGACCATTTGCTCCCGTTGGACCAGCAACTCCCGTTGCACCTGTTGGACCAGCAGGACCAGTTAATCCAATTAAACCTTGCGGACCAGTTGCACCCGTTGGACCAGCAACTCCCGTTGCACCCGTTGGGCCAGCAGGACCAGTTAATCCAATTAAACCTTGCGGACCAGTTGCACCCGTT
>CANJQZ010000027.1 GCA_947476515.1 Flavobacteriales bacterium | reverse complement strand
TCCTTTGGCATATATCGGAGTAAGTAAAGACCTTCGATTGAGTAAGCACTTTCTTTTTACCATAGCGTACCGTCATCAGTTTGGCTTAAGCAGAGGGATGATAATTCCTTTTAACTATACAGTAGCCAATCAAGCAACCGTTATCTCCCATATTAGAGTCAATGGAAATGCCGATTGTCTAAGTTTTGGACTGACTTATCGATTCAATAATAAAAGGATTAAATGCATGTCCTTGTGAAACAATTATTTTGATTTCTTAAAGGAATTCGATTTAACTTACTCTTTTACGAATCGATGAACTGTTAGGGCATCTTTGATTGTTAACCTTAATGAGTAAGCACCAGCGGCTAAATACTTAACATCAATATTGTCAGTATTTAAAATGGTCTTAACCATTCTTCCATGAAAATCAAAAACCTCAACTTTATCGACTGCTTTACTGAAATAAAGTAGATCGTTCGAAGGATTTGGATGTATAAAAATAGCATTTAAACCCTCTTCGCTTAAACCTGTCACACCTACCTCAACTGTTGCAGAAGCAGAACAGCCATTACAATCAGTAGCCGTTACAGAATATGTTCCTGGAGCAACTCCAGTAAGGTCTTGGCTTGTTGCTCCATTAGACCATTGATAAGTAAGTGTGGAAGAGCTGGTTCCGTAATGAACTTTAATAAGTGGAGCTCTTGGAGTAAATACTGGATTTGGAAAATCACCGCCACGCCCAACAGTAATGGTAAGATCCCCATTACTTCCCCAAGGGGTAACTCCATTTATTCCTGTAGCTATTATATAAGTTAATGTTCCATTAAGTCCTAGATAAAAACCATATGTTGCACCGACTGGAATAGTCACTGCTGTCATTGGAATTGCACCAGAATATACAGGAACAGTTGGAGTTCCTCCTGATGGAACTGTACCACTTGCATTAGATGCAAGCGCAATCCAACCATTGGTATTACTCATATGTGGGACATATGAACCAGGATAATAATAAATATTGTAACTAGAAGCTGAACCAAAAAAGGAACCAAAACTACCTTGAGAAATTCCTGTAATCGTTAATGGATTCCCAGAAGTATTTATCAAGTTGAACATTACTCCAGCTGAGCCAGTAGATGATCCAAAGTCGGAAGCTAAAATAGTAGGTGTAACACAATTCCAACCGGTCACAGATAAATCAACAGAAGCATCTGATGAGCTTGCGCTGCTTGCACCGACAACTACTGCTGAAGCAGAAACATCACAGTAAGAACATGAAGCAGTATCACTTATAGAGGCTAAAGGATCGTAAGAATATGCAGCAGGGTCTATACAACCCGCACAGGAAGTATAATTGCAATCAACATTAACCGTAGCTAATGCAGAATAATTACACGCTAAAGGATCAGTACAACCATAAACAACTCCCTGCTGACATACACTAGAAAGAAAGAAAGGCCTGAATGTATTTATAGCCGCTATCATTCTAGTCTTTTGATCTTGAGTAAATATATTCCTACAATCCGTATAATCCATAAAATTCATAAACATTTCACCATTAGGACCTGGATTACAAACGCTAGTTGTGTTATAAGGAAATGACGGACATCCATAAGTGGAGGAAGACTCTGTTGGCGTATCATTGCAATAATCATCACCACAATTGGAGGTTTGTCCAGTAACATCACCCCAAATATGTTTTAGGCTCAACCAATGTCCTATTTCATGTGATGCAGTTTTTATTACAAAAGGATTGCCAGCTGCAGTGCCGATATTACCAAACCTTGTATGATCAACCACTACACCATCTGTACTAGTAGGGCCACCAGGAGATTGAGCATAACCGTTAAGATTACTCAAAGCACAAATCCAAATATTTAAATACTGTGAAGTATTCCAGGCATCAATACCCCCTTGTAATGTATATTTAACTGCATCACTTGAGAAACTCACTCCATTAAATGTCCCGGGATCAAAACCAGTTATAGTAGTAGAAGTTCTAGTAATACCAGATGTGGCATTGCCATTTGGGTCTATTGTGGCAAGACAAAACTCGATTTCACAATCTGCTGCTATTGGCGCAAAGACTGATGGAGTAGATACAGCATCCACATTTAATCTTCTATAATCCTTGTTTATAATTTCTATTGCTGATAAAATCTGCGCAGTACTTATATTCTGTGTAGGATTAGAATAAACTACATGTACTACAACGGGAATACTTATGATGGTACTCTTCGTTGATTTAGAATCAGCATGCGTTTTAATCCAGTTTTGTAGTGCTTTCTCATTTCGCAACATAAGATTTTCTAATTGTGGATCTTGAGATTTTAAATATTCAAGATACTCCACAGTTGCACACTCTTTTTTTTGAGCTGATAGAAAAGAATAAGAGAACAAAATGGAAAATGTAACTAGTATAATTTTTTTCATGATTGACAATTTTAAATTATTATGCTACAAAACTATTGAGGCTGATTAATAAAAAATTGTAAAAATCGAAAGTGAGATAATTGTTTATCAAAAATAATATAGAAGAGAAAGCTCTATTTAATTATATTTTCAAAACTATCATAGCGCCAATGTTGAAAATTGGAAAAATCGGAACTGAGTTGATTGTCTAAAAAATACTGTTTAGGAGAGATTCCTGTTGCATCTTTAAAGTCCTTACTGAAATGAGCTTGATCAAAATACTTTAATTGATAGGCCATTTGAGTAAGTGATTCTTCACAAGTCAACTGATAATCTAAGGCCTTTTTAATTCGATGAATCTTGATCAAGTCTTTTGGGGAAACACCAACATGCTGATTAAAAAGAGTTCTTAAGGTGGTGGAGGTTACATTCAACATAGAACTTAATTCATCTACCTTATAAATGTTTTCTTTACTAATTAAATGATGTGCTGCAGCAACTCTTTTATCCAATTCATCAGTATGCAAATTAACTTTCAAAAATTCTTCAATTTTGTCCATTAAGGTTTTGTCATTTTTACATTGACATAAATTCTCATATAATTTATTGACTTCCTCTTTTTTAAATAAATCTAACAAATCCGTTCCATTAGTTTTATAAGTTGAATGCAATGAATCTTTTAAAAACAATTGAAGATAATGTGGATAAAAACCTAATGAAATTTCACGATAATTGGGACTCATTTTTAATAATTGAACTTTATCAATGAGTCCATAAAGATGAACTTTCGACTGCTTTTGCCATCCCTTATCTGTTTTTATATGGCAGTCCCCTTCTAAAATGACCGTAATTCCTAATTCTCCGTTGGGAACACAACAATAAATAAATTCTTTGTTTCCACAAGACAAGTCATAAACATCAGTCAAGTATTTAGCGGAGAGTCTTTTAGTTTTATGATTTATTAATCGAAAATTCATGCTAAATAACTTGTTGTCTTTCAAATATATGGATTATAAAGCTTAAGCTACTATGATCGGACGCTTTCTTACCACAAAATCTTTTTGATATGATTTTTAATAAAAAATACATGCCAAAAAGGGAACTATTTCATATTTTTTCGCAGGATTACATCCCGCACTAATTACATTTAACCCCAAAGGGGTTATAAATAAGTATAATGATTTAAAATAGATTCGTTAAATCTGTTAGTATATTTCACTCAAAAAAAGAAGCAATAACAATAGCAAACTTTACTTTTCAATTCTTTTCAAATCTAAATCTTGAAAGTCAAAACTAAAGTCAATATTAGGTGAAATCCCTCTCATTTTAATAGCTTGTGCTTTACCTGTCTCATCTAAAGAGAATTCGGCAAAGGCATCACAATTCATCGCTTGGTATTCCCATTTTATGGCAAAAGTAGTTGCGTTATAAAAAGCCATCGGTCCATTTAATTTTGGAGAACGCTTACATTTAATCCATAATTGCTTATTCTTTTCAAATACTTCCACTTCCCCAAACCAATTGTCTGCATATATTCCAATGAATTTTTCATTTTTCACTTTAATTTTTCTCGCTAATTCAACTTGTTCCCAAGTTTTTTTTGTGACACTGTCACCTTCATTTTTATCTTCATTGCTCCACTCGACCATTTTATCTATCCATGCATAATCATCTAAACCTAAATAACTATCAGCAATGGAATTTGTGACGGAAGAAAAAAGTCCTGCGCCACCATTTTCAGTATTGGTTAAAATGACGATGCCTAAATTCAAATCCGGATACATAGTAACGATAGAAAGCATACCCGGGACAGCTCCCGTATGCGACACTTCAAATATTCCAGCTACATCTGTTAAGAACCAACCCAAGCCATAACCGTTAAAATGGGAATTGTATCTTGGATTATCATTTGTTTCTAGTACGGTATGTATCCGCCACATTTCATTGTGATTTTCTAATGAGAACAAAGGAGATTTTAAATCAGATCCATACCTTCCTTTATTCAAATGCAGTAGCATCCATTTTGACATATCGGCAACATTAGAGAAGATACCGCCTGCCGCATCAGCCATTCCTATATCATAACTATCAATTGTTTTGATGGTGCCAGATTCAGAGGAATGAGGCTTTGCTAGGTTACTTTTGTCATTTTGTAAATAACCAACAAATGAATTCTTCATTTCTAAAGGTTCGATAATTCGCTTTTGCACAAACAATTCATAACTCATTCCGCTGGTTCTTGCAATTACTTCACCTGCCACCATGTATAATAAATTATCATAATCAAACTGAGTGCGAAAGGCTGAAACAGGTTTAAAATATTGGAAGCAGCTCACTACATCTTTAATCGTAAAATCTGTCCCGTCAGGAAAAAACATCAAATCACCAGCGCCTAATGCAAGTCCACTTCGATGCGTTAATAAATCTTGAATATTAAAATTCTGTGTTACATAAGCATCATACATTTTGAATTCAGGAATGTGTTCTATCACTTTGTCAGTCAATTTAAGTTTTCCTTCCTCTTCCAAAATAGCCAATGCTGTTGTAGTAAATGCTTTGGTATTGGACGCTATTTGAAAATTAGTGTTCTCATTAACTGCTTTTTTTGTCACTATATCCGAAAGACCGTAACCTTTCGAGTGGATAACTTTTCCATCTTTCACAACAGCAACTGCAGCTCCTGCTACTTTAAATTTCAACAAGGCGGCATCCACTAAGGAATCTATTTGTCGAGATGATATTTGAGCACAAGTTATGAATGGAGTTAAACAAATAAAAAATAAGGAAAGCAGTAATATTGACTTTTTTATCATGTTAAATAAATTAATATTTTAAAATTGTAACTAACGAAAAGTGCCCCTGTAAATCTTCAGTAAAAAGGGACCGTCTGACTAGTTTTTCTTAAAGGAATAGCGCACTCTTTTTCCTTGAATACTATCATAGAATTCAAATTCTAAATCTGACTTCGTCAACAAAAACAAGCGACTGTGCAGCGTGTCATTTCCGTTAACAAGATTGAATTCTTGTTTATCCAGATCCAAATAGTAATTTCCATTCACTGCAAAAGAATCATAAAAAGTGCCATAAAGACCTGGAAAAGATGCGCTAACACTTCCTGAGGCAAGCTTATTGTTTTTAAATTCAAAGTTACCTTGTGGAGCGAAATCATAAAAAGTGAAATCATTTTTATCCTTGAGCATTACCGTCTTAATAGTCCAAGAACCAAGGATGACTTTATCATATTGTTTTACTTTATCGCAAGAATAGAATAAAAAAACTGAACAAAGAAAGATCACTTTTTTCATACTGTTAAATAAAAGCTAAAGAAGTTAATGATTTCATCGCCACCTTTATCGATAAAGGATCAATATCAAATTTTGGATGATGCACGCCATAATTAACCGATCTTGAGCTATCTGCAACACCAACCCGATAAAAACAAACAGGCACTAAATGACTGTAAAAAGCGAAGTCTTCAGCGGTCATACGCAAGGCTAATTCTGCTACCTTTTCGTGACCAAGCATCAACTGAAATTGCTCCCTAACCTGCTTCGTTAGCGCAGGATTGTTTTCCAAATAGGGATAACCTTTTTCAATATGAACTTCGATTTCTCCTTTATATTTAAGCGCGATGGCTTTAAAATTATCGTTCATTATTTCATGCGCTCTTGACCTCCAAGCTTCATTCATGGTCCGAAAAGTACCTTTTAATTGCGCTGTAGATGGAATGACATTGGTAGCACCATGCGCATCTAAAAAGCCAAAACTTATCACATGAGGTACTGTATCTGGTTGTTCTAGATCTAATAAATTTTTAGTTGTCAGGACAATTTCAGATGCAATTTCGATTGGATTAACACAATTTTGAGGAATCGCTCCATGTCCACCAACACCGTGAATAGTCAAATGGATTTCATCGCTAGAAGCCATGTACAAGCCTTCACGAACCCCAACTTTTCCTGTTTCCATATCCGGAAAAACATGCAGGGCAAACATATGTTTCACTTTTGGATTTTCTAACACCCCGTCAGCAATCATTAAAGTTGCTCCTCCAGGATTCATTTCTTCACCGGGTTGAAAGATCAATTTAACAGGATGAGGTAATTCATTTTTTAATCCTTGTAATATTTCCGCTACTCCAAGAAGAACAGAGGTATGAAAATCGTGACCACAAGCATGCATAACACCTTCCTTCAAGGACTTATAAAGCACTTCATTTTCTTCATGAATGGGTAAAGCATCTAAATCTGCCCGAAAAGCAATACACTCTTGATCTATATCATGGTGAATTCCTTTAATAATTCCAAGGACTCCCGTACCACCCACATGAGTTTTATGTTCTATTCCTAGCTCCTTTAATTTAGAAGAAACAAATGCCATCGTTTCCACTTCTTGAAAAGAAAGTTCAGGATGTTGATGCAGATATTCTCTATACCCTTTGATTTTATCAAAAAGCAATTCAGATTGAGCAGAAATGAGATTAACTAATTCAGGATTCATCATTGTGGAGCGCAGTATAACCAGACATTAAAAGGCGTATAGATACATAGGCCATAATAAGACCGAAAACAAATTTTACAATACCAGGAGATATTTTTAAAGATAGTTTAGACCCAATATAGCCACCAATGACAAAGGTTGCTGCGATAATTAATCCGAATTTCCAATTTACATTGTCTGTCCTCCAATAATTCATCACACCAAGTGCAACTACCGGCATACAAAGCACAAACAAGCTGGTTCCATTGGCTTCATGTTGTGTCAAACCGAGAAAGAAAACTAAGGCTGGTACAATGATGATTCCACCACCTACCCCGACAAAACCACTCAAAATACCTGCAAGTAGTCCGGTGAAAGCTAAAATTAAGATCGTTTGCATTGTCATATTAATTCAAAATTAACATAAAGTTTGAATTTTAGTCTACCATTAAGTTACAACCTCTCCAATCAGATTGTTCAATTCTGCCTTCAATTACGAATCCATCACTTAAACAACGACCAGAATCTTCTGTTGCGATAAAACTACAAGAATAATAATTAGCCAAATCAATGATGTTAATTCCTCCCTTTTTTCCGCTTTCTTGCAATTGAAAAGGATCATAGACATCTCTAATAAAAATACGCATCCAAGGTGGACAATTATAAATCCCATTCCCCTGACTATAAGCTTGAGAAAGCAATTCCGTCATCCCATATTCAGAATACACCTGTGATAAGTTTAAAGAATTTTTTAATTTTTGATGTAAATCTTCTTTGCTCATCTCCTCTCTTTTACCTTTCATTCCGCCCGTTTCAATGACTATTGCTTTTGTAAGATCCAGATTTTGATCCGCCAAATCTAGCAAAGCATAAGACACACCAAAAATGACAACTTGTTTTCCTAAAGCAATTGCTTCATCATATCTTTTTGAAATTTCAGCTACATCATTTAAGACAAAACCTGATAATGATGATTGACTTTGCTGAATTAAATCATGTACCATATACACCAAACTGGAATCACCTTGTTCCAAATAATTGGGCAATAAAGCTAAAATAACTTGATTCTGTGTTGGTCCAATAAACTTCTCATAAGACCACAAATAAGATTTTTCATACCAATCCAAATCAATTAAATGATGTTTACTTCTTTTCATACCTGTTGTTCCACTGCTTTGAAAAACTTTAGAAACCTCAGCTTCTCCGGAAGTAACGGAATGTGATTTAAAGAATGAAATCGGTAAAAAAGGAATGTCCTTAAGTTGATTAACCTCTAACCTATCCAACAAGCGAACATAATCACGATATACGCTACAGTTTTCAATTTGGAAATGAAAGGTCTTCCAAACAGCGCGTTCAAATTCTTCTTCAGAATTTATATTTAGATAGAAATCAGGAGAAATCACCCTTCAAAGTTAAACCTTTCTTCAGCAAAAATATTCATTAGAACTATTTTTCATTGCAAAGAAATTTCACTGCCTGCTATAATGTACTTAACTTTGAACATTATTCAGAATTAATTGTTCCATATTTCAAATTGCCGCTCTCATGAAAAAAACAGGTGTTTTACTTTTACAACTAGGCACACCAGACAGTCCATCTACAAGAGATGTGAGGCGCTATTTGACAGAATTCTTAAATGACCCAAGAGTTATAGACTTACCTTGGTTGGTTCGGAAAATCTTAGTTAACGGTATCATCGTTCCCTTTAGAGCACCAAAGTCAGCAAAAATTTACAAGGAATTATGGGCTATTGGAAATGGAACTTCGCCTTTATTAACTCATTCACTTCGGGTTCAAGAAAAACTACAAGAATCTTTCAAGGATCACAATGTTACCATTGAATTGGCGATGCGTTATAAAAACCCTTCCATTGATAGTGTCCTAGAAAAAATGAGACTTAGTCATTACGACCAGATTATTGTTTTGCCACTTTTTCCTCAATATGCAAGTGCTTCTACAGGAACTGCAATTGAAAAAGTAATGCAAATCATCAAGAAATGGTGGGTTATTCCAGAAATAAAAATAATTAGTCAATTTTGGGATAATAAAGGATACATAGATTCAATTGTTCACAATGCAGAAAAATTTGATTTAAAATCCTACGATCATATTTTATTTTCCTACCATGGACTTCCAGAAAGACAAGTAGATAAGGTATATGAGGGGACAGATTTGTGCAGCGACCAACCTTGTGAAACAACGATTAATGAGTATAATAAATTTTGCTACAAAGCCACGGCTTATGCAACAACTCGATTGGTAGCGGAAAGACTTAACATCAAGGAAAATGAATATACCGTTTGTTTTCAATCGCGACTAGATAAAAAATGGCTAACACCTTTTTCAGATAAGGTCGTGGAAGAATGGGGAAAGAAAGGAGCTAAAAAACTTTTAGTGTTTAGTCCAGCATTTGTTGCTGATTGTTTAGAAACCATCATTGAAATTGGCGTTGAATACCAAGAAATTTTTGAAGAAAATGGAGGAGAAAAGGTACAATTAGTTCCAAGTTCAAATGACCATCCATTATTTATAAACGGACTAACTGAACTGATTAAAGAAAGACTTTAAATTAAATATTTTGACAAGGCAGCTTTGTTTTGTAATTTTGCAACCAATATATAAATATAACCATGAGTAATACAACTGAAAAAATGACCTACAAAGTAAAAGACATTAGTTTGGCGGAATGGGGTAGAAAAGAAATAAGATTAGCAGAGTCTGAAATGCCTGGACTTATGGCTTTAAGAGAAGAGTACGGTGCAGCAAAACCATTGAGTGGTGCTCGTATTGCGGGATGTCTGCACATGACAATTCAAACTGCCGTATTAATTGAGACTTTAATAGAATTAGGCGCTCAAGTAAGCTGGTCATCATGTAATATATTTTCAACACAAGATCATGCTGCTGCTGCAATCGCTGCTGCTGGAATTCCTGTTTTTGCATGGAAAGGTATGAATGAAGAAGAATTTGAATGGTGTATCGAACAAACCATTTTTGCATTTGAAGATGGAAAGCCATTAAATATGATCTTAGATGATGGAGGGGATTTAACCAATTTGGTCTTTGATCATTTTCCTGAATTAACCAATGGTATTAAAGGTCTTTCAGAAGAAACGACTACAGGTGTTCTTAGATTATACGAAAGAGTTAAGAATGGTACTTTAGTAATGCCTGCAATCAATGTAAATGATTCTGTTACCAAATCTAAATTTGATAATAAATATGGATGTAAGGAATCATTGGTAGATTCTATCCGTAGAGCGACAGATACCATGATGGCTGGTAAAATTGCTGTAGTTTGTGGATATGGTGATGTTGGAAAAGGATCTGCTGCTTCACTTCAAGGTGCTGGAGCAAGAGTAATTGTAACTGAGATAGATCCAATTTGTGCTTTACAAGCTGCAATGGACGGATTTGAAGTTAAAAAATTAAATACTGTCGTAGGCTTGGGTGATATTATTGTTACTGCAACTGGAAATAAAAATATAGTTGTTGGTAGTCATTTTGAAAAAATGAAAGACAAAGCAATTGTATGTAACATTGGACACTTTGACAATGAAATTGACATGGCTTGGTTGAATGGAAACCATGGTCACACGAAAATTGAAATCAAACCTCAAGTTGACTTGTATAATGTTAATGGAAATGACATTATTGTTTTAGCTGAGGGTCGATTGGTAAATTTAGGTTGTGCTACAGGTCATCCATCATTTGTTATGTCTAACTCATTCACGAATCAAACATTAGCGCAATTAGAATTGTGGCTTCATTCTGATAAATATGATAACAATGTTTATGTATTGCCTAAGCATTTAGATGAGAAGGTTGCTCGTTTACACTTGGCTAAAATCGGTGTTGAATTAGAAGTTTTATCTAATGAACAAGCAGATTATATCGGTGTGAAAGTTGAAGGTCCATTCAAATCTGATGAATACAGATACTAAGAATCATCGGGCAAAAAATATTGCCTGAACTATAATTTGAAACAAAAAAGGCGTGCAATTGCACGCCTTTTTTAGTTATTTTTCTTCTTGAGCATTAATGGGCTTCCGAAAAACTATTTTTCCATCAAACATATCCATTACCACATTCTGCTCCCGATCTATCGTACCACTCAGAAGGGCTTTTGATAATTCATTCAACACCTGCTTTTGAATCACCCGTTTTATCGGTCTTGCTCCAAAGAAAGGGTCGTACCCCACTTTAGCAATATATTCAAAGGCATCGTTGGTGACAATTAGATTTATTTCCTTTTCAGCCAAAAGAACAATCAATTGATTTAATTGAATCTGAACAATTTCCTTAATGTTTTGCTTGGTAAGCGGAAGAAATAGAATCGTTTCATCGATACGGTTTAAAAACTCAGGTCTTATCGTTTGCTTAAGCAGCTCCATCACCTTTATTTTGGCTTTTTCAGCAATACTATCAAAATCCTTTTCCTTGGTATCGTCGAACATTTCGTGAATGATACTCGAACCTAGGTTCGAAGTCATTATGATAATGGTGTTTTTAAAATTGACCAATCTTCCTTTATTATCAGTCAAGCGACCATCATCAAGAACCTGCAATAAAACATTAAATACATCCGGATGCGCTTTTTCAATTTCATCTAACAACACGATAGAATAAGGCTTTCTTCTCACTGCTTCTGTCAATTGTCCACCTTCATCATATCCCACATATCCTGGAGGCGCTCCGACCAACCTACTTACTGAATGTTTTTCTTGATACTCACTCATATCAATTCTAGTCATTGCATTTTCATCGTTGAACAAATAATCAGCAAGTGCTTTGGCTAATTCAGTTTTTCCAACCCCAGTTGTTCCAAGAAAAATAAAAGAACCAATTGGTTTTCTAGCATCCTGCAAACCAGCCCTTGACCTTCTAACCGCATCTGCGAGTGCTGAAATAGCTTCTTCTTGTCCAATGACACGCTTTTTCAACTCATCTTCTAAGCGTAATAATTTTGAGACTTCACTTTCTATCATTTTTTGAATAGGAATTCCTGTCCACTTACTAACTACTTGTGCAATTTCTTCGACATCAACTTCCTCTTTAATCATTTTAGAATGACTTTGTCGTTCGATCAAATCCAATTTTAATTTTTCCAATGACTCTTCTGCAAGTTTCAATTTCCCGTAGCGAATTTCTGCCACTTGACCATAATCACCTGAACGCTCGGCAATTTCCGCATCTAATTTCAAAGATTCAATTTGTTCTTTGGCATTTTGAATACTATCAATGACATTTTTTTCTGCTTGCCACTTGGCGTTGAAAGCATTGCGTTGCTCAGATAAATTGGCCAATTCTCGTTCAACAGGTTCCATGCGTTTTTCATCTTTTTCACGCTTGAGCGCTTCACGCTCAATCTCCAACTGCATTATTTTTCTTTCCAACTCATCTAATTCTTCAGGCTTAGAATTGATTTCCATTCTGATTTTAGAAGCAGCTTCATCAATTAAATCAATAGCCTTATCCGGTAAATGACGATCTGTAATATAGCGCTGTGACAATTCCACTGCAGCAATAATTGCAGCATCTTTAATAATTACTTTATGGTGACTTTCATATTTTTCTTTGATACCTCGAAGAATGGAAATGGCATCTTCAGTGCTTGGCTCATCGACCAATACGGTTTGGAATCGTCGTACCAAGGCCTTATCTTTTTCAAAATATTTTTGGTATTCATTTAAAGTAGTTGCACCAACAGCCCTGAGTTCACCTCTTGCTAATGCTGGCTTCAATATATTTGCTGCATCCATAGCACCTTCACCACCACCACCGGCTCCAACCAAGGTGTGAATCTCGTCGATAAATAGAATAATCTCTCCATCTGCTTCGGTAACTTCCTTTATTACAGATTTTAAGCGCTCTTCAAACTCACCTTTATACTTGGCTCCAGCGATTAATGCTCCCATATCTAAGGAATAAACCACTTTTGTTTTTAGATTTTCTGGGACATCACCATCAACTATACGGTGCGCTAATCCTTCAGCGATAGCGGTCTTACCTACCCCAGGCTCTCCAATAAGAATAGGGTTATTCTTCGTTCTTCTCGTTAGAATCTGCAATACCCTTCTAATCTCATCATCTCGCCCAATTACCGGGTCCAATTTTCCTAGTTTCGCAAGTTCATTTAAATTATTTGCGTATTTGGACAAGGATTGATAGGTGTTTTCTTGGCTATTTGAATTAACAGTTTGACCATTTCTTAATTCCATTATTGCTTTTTTTAAATTTGTTGTTGTTATTTTTTGATCTTTTAGAAGTTGTCCTATAGCATCAGGCGCTTGCACCAGAGCATACAACAACAATTCAAGAGACACAAACTCATCGTTAAAATTCTTTGACTCCTTAAATGCGTTTTGAAGCACTGTATTCATTGCATTGGATAAGTACAATTGCGCACCTTCAACCTTCGAATAAGAAGCCACTATAGACTCAGTAACGCGACTCAATAGTTTAATGTCTACCTTTAATTTTTCAAATAAAAATGGACTAACATCCTTATCGTTAGTTAAAATAGCTTGTAATAAATGTCCCGTTTCAACTGCCTGATTTCCTCTTGATTCCGCATCGTTTTGAGCTGACTGAATCAGTTCTTGAGATTTTATCGTAAATTTTGAAATATCCATGATATTATTTTCTTCTTACCTTTCAAATCCCGAACCAAGCACATCTCATTGGATAAAATCGGAAATATTGTCACTTTAACCTATCTTAATCTGACATTTTTACCGAATTATTTACTTGATTTTACTAGAACGAAACCTTGTTGGATATAAGTCGTTAGAGGAAAGAAGTTAAAACACTTTACATGAGAAATATTTTATTGTTGTTCGTTTGCTTATTTGCATATAGTTTATTTGGAATGAATGAAGGCACTCCAAAAAGAAAATTCTCCAAGGACAAAGGGCAGCGTCAAGAAAGCAGAAATGAATTAAAGACTGAGGAACATGAGAATCATGTCCTTTACATATTATCATCTAAAGGCGACTCTTACTTTAAAATTGCCAAAAGATTTCATTTAACCTTAAGACAATTGCACAAATACAATGAATCCATCCCTGGAATCGATATGTTAAAT
>CANJQZ010000026.1 GCA_947476515.1 Flavobacteriales bacterium | reverse complement strand
TTAGAGAAAATGACCTTCACGAATAATGATGGAAAACAAGTCGCTTTGATTGAATTTGCTGATCTTTCTGTTGAAAATGGTGATGGATCTTTGGAACGAAAAAATAGAATATCAAACACTACCATTCGATGCTATGTGCAAGGTACAGCCTCAGGAAATGTTTCTAAGGATATTGAATCTTATTTGAAAAAAGCACCATTAGATGAAAATGTAAGAATGCTTTGGGGTGGTGAGGTTAAACGACAAAAAGAATCGATGGGCGCTTTAGGAACGGCCATGGGTATTGGTTTGATTTTGGTGTATTTAATTATGGTGGTATTGTATGATAGTTATGTTTATCCTTTCGTTGTATTATTCTCCATTTTAGTTGCATTGGTAGGCGCAATTCTTGCATTGAATTTGACTTCTTCAAGTATGGGAATCTTCACGATGCTGGGTATGCTCATGCTGCTGGGACTAGTAGCGAAAAATGCCATTTTAATTGTCGATTTTACCAATCATCTGAAGAAGGAGGGTATGTCTACTTATAGTGCCTTACTCGAGTCAGTTAGTGAACGAATGCGTCCTATTCTCATGACCACCATTTCTATGGTTATTGGAATGATTCCAATTGCAATTGCTACTGGTTCAGGTGCAGCATGGAAAAATGGTTTGGCTTGGGTACTTATTGGTGGATTAACAAGTTCTATGTTCTTAACAATCATCGTTGTTCCCATGATGTATTATGTCGTAGATCGTATTAAAGATCGATTTGCAGCAAGAGCTGAAAAACTATTAGCAAAGCTAGAAGATTAAAAATTGGTCTTTTTCATTGTAGTGTAAATAGTATTTTGATGATTTCAATTTACTCTTAAATTAATCTCACTATATTTGGCAATCAAAAAAAATGCGTTGTGATGAGGATTGGATCTGATTTTGAAAAAATAAAGTTTGATTTTTATGGATTTCATTTATTGGAACCAAATGCTTTTATTGGTGACATGCTATTATTTTTCTTAGCTATTTTTCTAGCAGTGAAGATTGGAAAATATAAAAGTAATTCTGCCTTCTCTAAACATTTTAGTAATTTTTTATTGCTCTATAGTCTTAGCTTTTTTATGGGCGGATTAGGACATTTACTCTTTAATTATTGGTCAATTCCAGGTAAATATGCGAGTTGGTTTGGAGCCTTTTTTGTTTCCTTCTTAGTCGAGAAGGCAATGATCTCTTTGCATCCTAATTTGAAAACACAAGTATTATTGAATAAGATTTCTAGGTTTAAAATTATTAGCATGATACTTTTGGAGATTCTTTTACTAATTTACATCGATATAAGTGTCGACCCATCTATAGGCCTTATTTTTCCTGCACTGAACTCCACTATTGGACTAGGCTTTTCGCTTGGGGTACTGGGATATTATTATCAGAAAAAAATCGATGAATCTTTTAAATATTTATGGTTGAGCACGCTCGTTGCGCTTCCTTCTTTACTTTTTCAGAGTATGAAAATCAATATTCATCCTTGGTTTGATAGAAATGATGTCAGCCATTTGCTACTGGCTATTTCTCTATTGTTTTATTGGAAATTTGTTGGTCAATATTACAGAAAAGCAATAAGTCCAGTCCTCATTTAATCCCACCAAGATTCATGTTTTGGTTGATCCAAAAGATTGTTAATCGCTCCTATTAGAGGGACAATAGTTTTAAAATCTTTATGTTTTGCTGCTTTCATGAATCGCAAGATAGGTTCGTTCCAAGAATGGATTGATAAAGCAAATTTCCCCCAATGAACGGGTAAGACATGTAAAGTTCTCAAATCAAGTGCTGCTTGAACGGTTTCCTCGGGAATCATATGAATTTGAGGCCAAAATTTTGAGTATTGACCACATTCTAACCAGGCAAAATCAAAAGGCCCGTATAGGTCTCCAATGTCTTTGAAATGTGAATCATATCCTGAATCGGAACCAATAAATAATTTAAGTCCATTCCAATCTAATACGAAGGAAGACCAAAGCGTTTTTGATCTTATGAGTCCTCTTCCAGAAAAATGTCTGGTTGGAGTAGCTGTAATTTTAATTTCTTTTTCGAGTTGCACCGTCTCCCACCAATTGAGCTCTATTATTTTATCAGGTAAAATACCCCAAAATTCCAAATGACTTCTTACACCAATAGAGGTAAGAATTTTTTTAACTTTCGGCGCAAGTAACTTAATGGTTTTATAATCCAAATGATCATAATGATCATGGGTAATGATAAGTAAATCAATATCCTCAAATTGATCCGTATTTATTTCATTCGTCCCTTTAAATGCTTTAGCAAAGCCTTTTATTGGTGAGGCAAAACCACTAAAGACAGGATCAACCAAAATACTATAGGAATGGTATTTTAAAAAATAAGAAGAATGTCCAAACCAAGCATAATTTAACGCTTCGCTTTTTGTGTTTTCAACTGAAAATTTTACGGCAGGTATTGGTTTTAAAGGAATATTGTCTTTGGGTTTATTAAGGAGTGCTTTAAAGGTCTTGAATTTTGACTTCTGTTTCGGCATAACAACAGTTGGAGTAAGGTTTTGGAAACGGCCGTTTGTAAAATTTCGGGTGTTTTCAAGATGTAAAAAGGTACTCTTTTTGGGATTCTTACCGAATATTTTTGGAAACATGCCACAAAAGTAAAGTATTATCCGATTCTAGAAATACTTTAACTCTTTGTTTTGATTTTTTATCAAAGTTTAACTACTCAAGATGCTATTCAACTACAGTTAGGATTGCAGTTATTGGGACTTGTTGCACACCATCTCGAGTATAAAAAACTTCTATTCCTACCTTTTTACCGGTCCGAATTTCACTAACGATGGATGGGTCAATTGTATTTCCGGTATTTCTTACTTCATATTCATTATACATAATTCCAGAACCAGAAACTGAAATTTCAGCGGCAACACATGGATTATATTCACCTAAACTTAGATTTAGAGTCATTCCTTTAGATTTGGAAATTGTAGTGTTGGTAACTTGAGGCACTGGAAATGGTCTAACCTTGTATATAATACTTCCATAACTGACAGCTCGCCCATTTTTATCCTTTGCTGTAAGAGTAATGAAAACTTCTTTTACACCTGAATCAACTGTGACATAGTATCCTGAATGATCTATACCATTTTTGTCTTTCCAAGATGATTTTGTTGCGGTGCCACCTGAAACATTGATACTAGTTGATTTCATATCTTTACATCCCTGAACCTCTACCTTATTTTGATATCCAGTAAATAAAACTGCAAATTCACCACAACTTAACTTAAGGGTACATTGCGCAATTGCGAGTAAGTTGAAGCTTAGAAAAGCTAAGCAGATTATTTTTTTCATAAGAAATAAATTAAAAGATAATAAATGGAGGAATGACAAAGATCTTAAGTCCCTCTCTTGGTATAATCCCTGACCTAGTAATTGGTTACTATATTAATTTCATTCATCTCAATCAACTAAAATATATACTTTGAAAAGTTGTAACTTAGCTGCCTGAAATTGTTAAAGTAGTTGTGAAAACATATCTTTTTTCTTTAAAAATAATAAGTGCAATTGGATTGATTTTCCTTTTCAGTAATAGCTTGTGCGCACAAACTGATGTTGAAATTGATCTTGATGATTCTCTGATGGTGGATACAGTCAGCATTCCTGCTAAAGTGTCGATAATTTTACCTCCTTTTGTTTTGATACATCCAGACACTATTCAATTAGGCGAAAATGATGAATTGGTTTGTGATTCTTATTGCGCTGCTGGAATGCCTGCTTTATACGATGCATTACATTCCTTTAATGCACGCAGAATGGATAAGTTCGGTGGTTATATCAATTCTAAAATCAATAAAGGTTTAGAAGATATCCGCAAAAAAGGATTTAAATCAGATGTTAAACAACTTTATATTCAAATAGATCCAATTACCTTAATCGTTCATTGGATTGCAGTTGTAGGTCCAAGTACAGAGGGGAAGTGTTATGTCCGATTTGATAGTCGTGGCTCTGCTGGTGGTGGCGCGCCGGCTGTTGAGAAACAATTGAATACCATGCATGCATTGTATCCAACTCTTACTGCAACTCCATTGCTTGAATTTAATGAAAATGTAGTGAAATGTTATGATTGGAATGGAAATTCACTAGATAACTATTGTAGTTCTGTAAATATTCGTCAGCATTTTTATAAATATTATGATGCTCAAGTGGATACAATAATCTCTTTGGAAGAATATACCAAACGCTATCCTTGTAATACGGAGGGTACTAGTTTGCCTGGTGTGAAAAAAGTATTTGTGAAACCTCAACGCAAATACAAGGTTAAATCTGGAGACAGTTTAATCAGAATTGCTAATAAATACCATACTACTGTCGCAAAAATTAAAAAAGCGAATGGCTTGCGTTCTGATATGATTAGAATTGGACAAGTGTTGAGGATTCCTTAAGTTTCTGAATAAGTCCGTACTTATTCTATCAATTAAAACATTAACTTAAATAGCAAAATTCCAAGCTTTAAAAGTTATTTAATTCAAATAACAAAGAATGGAAAGATTCCTTTTAAATTAATTGATGGATAAAAAAGTAAAAAAAAATGCCAATATTTTTGGGCTTAAAATTTGTTCTTGATTAACCATGCATTAATCAAGAACAAATTGGGATTACTTCATTTGGGAATATGCATCCTTGATAGAGGCTAAAAACTTTGGTATCGTTTCAACTTGAGACTCTGTCCAGAATTCGATTTGGTCTCCACCACCGTTACCATCTCCTAATGGTCCAAAATCACTAAGATGCATGGTAATTCTCAATTGTTTCTCATCTATTAAAAATGACATGAACATCTCTTTACATTTGTAAACATATTCTTTGGATTGTTTTTTGTAAGTAGTCTTCAAGTTTGGAACAATATCTCTCTCAATATAAGTGATCATTTTTTTCACATCTTCCTTATCTATAAAAATACTTCTAATGAAGAAATCTTTTGCGTATGCTGAGGCAAAACTAGATATGTTAGTACTAACATATACATTACTTGCTACTTGTCGTTTAACAAAAGCATTTAATTGAAGTCCATGAAGTACAACTTTACTATCAGGCGTGCTGTATACTATTGGGAATAAAATCACACTCTCCCCAATTCCAGATTTAAATGATGCTGTATTATTCCAATCACGAAAAAAATTAAATTCGTTATTAGCAATAATATTGTCACGAATGATAGATTGTCCTTCAATAACTCTTTGAACCTGTCCATAGGTATTAAAGCTTGCAAGAATTAAAAGAATAAATAAATGTTTCATAGTAAATAATTTTTTTTATGTTAATACATCAATGATTTCTTTAAACTTAAGGATTTTTTTGATGCTGAGCAAATTTAAATAATTATGATAATATAATTATTTCTATATAAGTTTAACTTATTCTAACTTATTAATTAAGGTTTCTTTCGTTACTAAATTTCCTGAATCAATTAAACAAAAAGTTCCAATTCGTGTTTAATATCTGTAGCTTCAAATTACAGTTAAATGGAACAAAAAGACATAGATCGTATTATAGAAATGGCTTGGGAAGACAGAACCCCTTTTGAAGCGATATTGGTGCAATTTGGTCAAACAGAAACACAGGTTATTGCATTGATGCGAAAGGAATTAAAGCGCAGTAGTTTTATTCTCTGGCGCGATCGTGTTAATAGTGGTGTAAGTTTAAAACATGCTAAAAAACGAAATTCAGAAATTGACCGCTTTAAATGTTCTCGTCAAACGAATATTTCGATGAACAAAATCTCTAAACGATAAGTGAATTTCCCCACCAAATACAGTGAGATTCTTGAGCGAATTCAAGAAATAGATCCTATAAAGTATGGTCAGACAAGAAATCACTTGGATGGAGCTGTCACTTATCTTTCCCCATATATTTCAAGAGGTGTGATCAGTACCAAGATGGTCTTAGACTCTGTTCTTTCGAAAGGCTATCCAATAGAAGAAATCGAAAGTTTTGTCAAAGAATTGTCCTGGCGTGATTATTTTCAGCGCTTGGGACAAGTCCGAAATTTAGATAATGAAATTAAATTTCCTCAATCGGAAGTAGAAAATTTACAGATGCCTATTTCTGTGATCCATGCTGAGACAGGAATTCATGCGATAGATCATGCGATTCAAGATTTGTATGCAAACGGTTATATGCACAATCATATGCGCATGTACACCGCAGCACTCGTGACCAATATTGGAAAATCTCATTGGTTATTGCCGTCAAAATGGATGTATTTTCATTTGTTAGATGGCGACTGGGCAAGTAATCGTTGTAGTTGGCAATGGGTTTGTGGAGCAAATAGCAACAAGAAAACCTTTTCATGTATAAATATATTTAATATCTTTACATGAAAGCACTATCAGGTAAAAATACTTTACATGACAAAAAATGAGATGAATAGAAAAGATAACGCTGATTTACCATTTAATGAGCTGCCTTTATTACCTCCCGCCAAAGAACTTATTGAATCTGTTGTTATTTTGAAGCAATTGGTAAAATCCTCAGTTGCACTTGCTGAATTAAAAGGAATAATACATATTTTACCTAATCCAGCAATTTTACTCAATGCGGTTATCCTAAAAGAGGCAAGAGCAAGTTCAGAAATAGAAAATGTAATAACTACTCAAGATAAATTGTATCAAGCATTATCGGCAAAGGGTGATCAAGTAGATACTTCCACCAAGGAAGTATTGAGATACAGGGAGGCAATGTTATTTGGATTCAGAACAATTCACAAAAAAAACATCCTTACCATCAATACGATTATTGAAATCCAGCAAATTCTTGAAGAGAATAATGCGGGTATTAGAAAACTACCCGGAACTGCTTTGAGAAATTCAGTAACGGGAAAAGTTATTTATACTCCACCTGATCAAACAGATTTGATCAATTCGCTGTTGAGCAATATGGAAATGTTTATCAATCTTGATGAAAACGAAATTCCTCATTTGATAAAAATGGCTATTCAACATTACCAATTTGAGAGTATACACCCATTTTATGATGGGAATGGACGCACTGGACGAATTCTTAATATTCTCTATCTTATTATGACTGGTCTGCTCGAACAACCCATCTTGTTTCTTAGCGGTTACATCATTGAAAATAAGTCAGAATATTATCGATTACTCCAAGAGGTACGAACGAATAACAAATGGGAAGAATGGATTCTTTATATCTTGAAAGGAGTTGAAATAACTGCTAAAGCCACTATAAAACAAGTTACAGAAATTAATACACTTTTTGAACAGACCAAGGAAAAGACAAAGAATGAGATTCCGAAAATGTACAGTAAAGAATTGATCGAATTACTATTCGAACATCCGTATAGTAAGAGTGAATATTTGGAAAATCGATTGTCTATCTCACGCATTACAGCTGCAAAATACCTCAAGGCACTGGAGCATATTGGAATTCTTCAGTCAAAAAAGGTTTGGAAGGAAACACTCTATATCAATACTGCACTTTTTGAACTATTAAAGAAGTACTGAAATTAATTAGATTTTCTAAACAAAAAAAGCCACTATTTTAGTGGCTTTTTTTGTTTAGTGGGCCAAAGGTCTGAAATATCGAACTTGCTGAAGGATATGAAAGAAGTTACAGAATGGGAGTTATAAAAGGTGATCCTAACAGAAGAGCGAGAATGAGAATGGGAGCGAAGTAAAACAAAGTGGAGTGAACCGCTCTCGCTTTTCACTCTCACTCTGTTTTGTGGTCCCACTTGGAATCGAACCAAGCACCTACTGATTATGAGTCAGTTGCTCTAACCGAATGAGCTATAGGACCAAATTATCCGAAGATAACATTAATATTCTTTAAAGTCCTATTAGCGATTTGCTTGTCCCGACTCTTCGGGGCCTGTCCCGACCGAGGAACGAGCGTAGGGAAGCTATAGGACCAAATTATCCGAAGATAACATTCATATTCTTTAAAGTCTTATTACATAGTAATTAAGGAGTATCTTTTTACTTCCTTGGGATTGCAAAAATAAGGCTTTATTTGAAATGAGCAATTTACTAGGGCAATAAAAAGTATTATTTTTTTAATCTAAGTGCACCCATCCACAAAATCCCAAAGAGTATACTCGCGAAGACTAAATGTGATGTTTGTACCAAACCTGGCATGTCTGCATAAGCCAATAGCACTCCTGAAATTAATTCAATAACTAATATTAGTAGTGCTAGGCGTATGAGTTTAATTTTTTCGCCTTTTTCGTTTTTCCAAGTCAAATAGACCATGGCCACCAATACAAGCCAAGAAAAACTTCGGTGAATATAAAATGGCATTCCTAATTTATCCGTCCACTGATCTCTACCAATTCCTTGTTTGGTGAGTTGGTCTATTGCCTCTCTTACTTGTGTTCCCAGTATCATTTGGTAGAAAGTAATGATAAACACAATCCAGATGATACTTCTAATGACGGAGGAGGCCTTTATTTCTTTGCTTTTTGGTTCGTTAATTTTATAGGTAATGTAGAGTTGTACTCCTATTATTATCAATGCAATTAATAGGTGAATTGTAATGGTCCAAGGCACTAAATTGCTCGCTACAACGAGTGATCCAAACCATCCTTCAAATCCCATTAAGATTAAATTTAAAGCAAGCAACCAGATTAATTTCGATTTTCTGTATCTAAGTAACATCCATCCAAATCCAAAAAGCATTAAATTACCGGCTAAGAAACCAACTAATCGATTTAAGTATTCCGTCCAAGTACGCTTTACATTAAAGGGTTCATCTTTATAAATAGAAGGATCATTTTTTATCCGTTCAGCTGTTTCCTCCATGCCTATGGCAACTAAGAACTTACTGTATTTCTCTACTTTTTTTGTTCTTTTCTCAAGATAAATCGCTTTGTAATCTTGAGGAAGTTGCTTTGCTTGGGTAGGAGGTACCCATGATCCAAAACACTTAGGCCAGTCTGGACAACCCATACCACTTCCTGTAATTCTTACAAAACTACCCGCTACAACTACAAGATAAAGTAGCACTACTAAGACCCAATTGAAACGGATAAATGATTTTGAAAATTGCATGTTCAAAAGTACTTATTTTGTGCTAATGGCCTATTATTTTAAATAAAAAAAGGGGCCTAAGCCCCTTAATATAATTAGTTTTTCATATCGTTTACTCAACTACTAATCTTTGTGTAGAAATCACACCGTCAATAGTAACTACAACAGCATAAATCCCTGAATTAAGATTTTCTGTGTTCATTTCTATGGTTGATGTTCCATTTAAATTAGAGTAATTAGCAGCTCTTAAGATCTTACCGTTCATATCCATAACTTGAATGGAAACATCACTAGATTTCTTAAGGTTGATAGAAACAATTGTTTTATCAGTAGCTGGATTTGGATACATATTCACTTCAGCATCCAATTGGTAGCTAAGACCTTCATAAAGACCTGCGTTAGCACCTACCTCATATCCGTTTGCAACAGCCTCAGCAATGGTAGCAGTACCTGCATTTTCAATTCTTCCGTTAGGACTTAAAATCATTCCTATAATGTGCATTTGAGTTTCATCCCAAGTTGCAGGCACTAAGAAACTAAAATTAATAATATGAGATTCTCCTGGATTCACAACTGCTGGAAAACTATTAGCAAATCCTGTAAAACTAGGCGCTATAACTCTCGCAACATGGTTGTAGACCATTTGTGCAGCAGGAACTGGATTTGGTAATGCTTCAAAACCACCCATTACACCATTTCCACCACCTGCATAAGCGTTGGATTGATTGTAGGAAGCTCCTGTTCCAGTAACTCCATCTTCAGTTAAAACACATGCTAATTTATAAGAACTAGTAGCAGCTAATGCAAAGGTTGCTTTTACAGAAACATTTAATACTCTTGTTGCAGCATCCCAAGTTGCACCATTATTAATAATAGCTACTGGAGGCGTTTGTAATCTCGCAAAAAAGTCAGTGGACATTCCAGAAGGATCTCCAGCTGTTCCTCTATCTACAAGTGAACTTGGATATCCAGTGATTAATGCTCCAATACCTGCATCATAATCAGTAACCGTCATGGGATCACCATTGTGAACTGCAATACCTGCCCAAAACCCATCATAATCCGTAGCAAATTTATCCATGAAAACAGCGCCTCTTGGACACCATTGACACCAAGTTCCAGTTCCTTCTTCACCAACTACCATTTTTCCAACTGCAGGAACAACTGGGTTGATGCTTTGTGTCATCGAATCGTCACTTGGATCATTATCAACACCACCATTTACATTGTATACTGTTGCAACAACATTACTCATTCCTGGTGCTAAACTCAAACTTGGCATAGTTACCGTATAGGTAGCTAAACTTGCAAGGTTTACACCTGTAATATTTTGCGTGTAAATAGTTCCGTTGTAATTAAAATCTACATCAAATGAAGTAATTGCAGTAGCGCCAGCATTTAACACTTTAACTGTTGGCGTAACAAGTTGACTCGCAATATTGCCGCCAACATTGATACTAGATACCATTGCATTTAAATTTTGAAGTGTATATGTTTGGTGATCAAAACTTACATCATCAATATAAAATTGAGCATTTTGAACTGGAAAGAAATCTGTTGATGCAACTGAATTAACTCCATTGGTCCATGTTCCAACCAAAACACCATCAATATATGCTTTCCATACATGAAGGGTTAGGTTTGCAACAATTCTTAATTCAAACCAAGTAGCTTCAGGATAATTAGTTGAAACAAGATTAGCAGTTGCGCCATCGTCAATTGTTAAATTACCAGAGGCAAGATTTACATTCAATGCCCAAAGATTACCAATGGTTAAAGCTCCTTGGATGTTGTAGTAGCCTTTTTTTCCGGTGTTGACATATAGTTTTTTCTGAAGCGTAAAAATTCCACTATTGTACAGTTGACCGAATTTTAAAACGACATCTTGAGGACCACCATTGGCAGCTGTCGAAGCCAAATAAATGGAATTAGATGGACTGCTTGATTGTATGTTATTAATCGTTGCGTCTTCCGCATTCCCTTCAGTTCCACTCCAAGTAGACCAAGTAAGTGATTGTGGCCCAAGGTACGAACCTACTGCATAAGAATCAAAATTGTCGGAGAATAACTGTGAAAATCCAGTTAAACTCAATCCAATCATGGAGGAAAGTAAAATTATTTTTTTCATAATTTTTAATTTAATGTTTGTTTTAGAGTCCCTAAATTAATAAAAAGAATTGATTAATCGACTCATCTTTACATTGCCACAAAATCTTTTTGTCATGATTTTAAATAAAAATACACGCCAAAAAGCGAACTATTTTATGTTTTTTAGCAGGATTTCATCCAGCTCTAATGACATTCAACCTCTAATGGGGTTATAACCTTAATGTATTGGAATAATCAAGACCAATCAATGGAATAATGATCTAATTTTATAAACATCGATTATGTTTAAACCCCAACTTCCTCTTTTACCAAAAATCTAATCACCTCTGACGCTGCATACAATCCAAATAAAGCGGGCATATAACTTATGGTTCCATAAAAAGATTTTTTAAAATTGGTTCCATCCGTAAGTTTGAGAGATGATTTCAATTGAATTTCTTCTGAGAATACTGCTTTAATACTCCTGAAAGATATGGCTTTGCTCTTCATTCTTTTTTTAATATGATTTCCCAATTTGCAATTATTCACAGCTTCGAGGTTGGCAACACGAACTTTTGAAGGATCTAATTTTCCGCCTGCGCCCAAGCAAGTAATAATTTTCAATTTTTTCCTTTTACAGGCAATGATCCACTCTAATTTTGGTGTAACGGAATCAATGCAATCCATAATATAGTCGGGTTGATGGGTTTCAATAATTTCCCAAACCCTTTCTCCAGCTACAAATTCTGAGATAATATTTAATTTTATTTGGGGATTAATATCCAACAATCGTTTCGCTAGAACTTCAGTTTTAAGTTGATTGATGGTGGAATCAAGTGCTGTTAATTGTCTGTTCTTGTTTGTTTCATCAAATTTATCACCATCGATCAAGGTCATTTGACCTACTCCCGAACGAGCAATAAATTCAGCCGCATAGGATCCAATCCCTCCAAGTCCAACAATAAGTACATGGGATTTATTGAGTTGATCTATTTGGCGCTTATTTAACAATAATTCAGTGCGTTCGAGCCATTTCGACATTTTATTTGAGTTGAGTAACATTAATAATTTCTATTCACTGCTTGAAAAATCAGTGATTTTGCAAAATTAAAAAAGACTTTCAAACCGCAATTGCTTATTTCTTTAACAATTTTTACTAAATTCGGCTCGAACTAAAATATTAAACAATGGATATTAAGAAAGAAGAAAACGGTAAAATTGAAATGCTTTTTGGCCACCCTAAAGGATTATGGTTCATGTTTGGAACAGAAATGTGGGAGCGTTTTGGCTATTATTTAATGTTAGGAATTTTTTCCTTATACATGATTGATGGATGGAACAATGGTGGAATGGGCTTTACTGCAGATATGAAATCGGATATTTATGGCACCTATTTAGGTTTAGTTTATTTGACGCCTTTTATTGGTGGATTAATAGCGGATAGACTATTAGGATACCGAAAATCTATTGTGATTGGTGGATTGATGATGGCGGCTGGATATTTCATGATGTCTATGCACACGGTAACTTCATTTTACATTGCCTTAATGCTAATTATTTTAGGTAATGGATTTTTCAAACCTAATATTTCAACCTTAGTCGGTAGTTTATACAGTGAAGATTCACTTAAGGCAAAAAAAGATGCTGGATTTAATATCTTCTACATGGGAATTAATATCGGTGCCTTCATTTGTAATTTCGTTGCTGCCTATATGCGCATCAATTTTGGATGGGGGTACGCGTTCGCTGCAGCTGGAGTTGGAATGTTAGTAGGGGTAGTAATTTTCCTTCTTGGAAATCGCCATATCAAATCTTATGATGTAGTTAAACCACTTCAAGAAGGTGATATGTCCACAGGAAAAATTTTAGGATTAACGGTTTTACCGATGTTTCTTTTTGGAACTTTAGGCTACATGCTACCAGGAAATTTCTTAGGATCTGACACAAATGATGCTTTTATTATTGGATGTCTTCCAGTGATTGGATTCTTTATCTATTTGGCATTCAAATCAGAAGCTAAGGAAAGTAGAGCGATTAAAGCATTGCTAGCAGTATTTACTTGTGTGATTTTATTCTTCGCCATCTTCCATCAAAATGGTGATGCACTTACGATTTGGGCAGAAGATCATACAGATAGAGAAATGTCGGCAGGAGTTGCAGGGGTAGCAGATAAAGTTGATATGGCTCAAATCGTTGTGAATAATGATTTGGTTAGCATGAAAAGTGAAGATGCTTTTAAGGATTCAATTGTTAAATTGGAGTCCATTGCTGAGAAAATGCCAAGTGCTACTGTAAAAGAAATAAAGGAAAAGAAAGATTATTTGAAAAATATAGAAATTCAAAAAAAATCAAGAATGTATTTTAGTAACCTTCCTGATAATAAGATTCCAGCAAAAGGAAATAATCTTAGACTATATTCTACAGAATTGTATCAATCTATCAATCCATTTTGGGTGGTCTTGTTAACGCCAATCATGGTGGGTGTATGGGGATTCTTTAGAAGAAGAAAAAGAGAACCAAGTACTCCTACTAAAATCTTCATTGGATTGATCATTACTGCCTTGTCTGCTTTAGTAATGGTTGGAGCTGTATTTGCTACCAATGATATGACTGGAAAAGCAAGTTCATTGTGGTTGTTAGCTTCTTATGGTGTGATCACGATTGGTGAATTGTGTTTGTCGCCAATGGGACTTTCATTGGTTTCTAAATTAAGTCCACCGCGCATTACTGCCTTGATGATGGGAGGCTTTTTCTTAGCTATTTCCGTTGGAAATAAACTTTCTGGAATGCTTTCAAGTTTATGGGAAACAACCAAGCAAAAGGAAAACTTCTTCTATCTTAACTTTGCTTTGGTAATGGCTGCTGCAATAATATTATTATTAATGTTGCGCTGGTTGAATCGTGTAATGAAAGAAAATAATGTACTATAAATGGCAAGTCAATCAGAAATAACTTTATCAGAAATTCAAGATTTTAAAGGCAAATACCCCAAGCAATTGTGGTATTTGTTTTTTACTGAAATGTGGGAACGCTTTTGTTTCTATGGCAATAGGGGCATGTTAACTGTTTTTATGGTTGATGTTTTATTGTTGAGTGATAAAGAGTCAAATTTAAAGTA
>CANJQZ010000025.1 GCA_947476515.1 Flavobacteriales bacterium | reverse complement strand
TTTGAAATAATATTTATTTCCTTTTTGGGAAAAATTTGAGCAAGTTTTAATTTAAATAATTTATCTACAGTAACAATTGATGAAGCAGATTTAACAAAATAGCTTTCAAAAACATAATCAATTACTCGTTGGAAATCTCTCTTTTTTGCGCTAAAACTCTGACTCCAAGGATCTCGATAATCGGCAATCCAAGGGGTCTTATATTGCTCACTGAGTTTGGCTGCATAGGAAAACAAAACAAAGGGGTCACCTGTAGCAATAATAACATCTACCCTATTGCTTTTTAAATATTGTTTTGCAGTTTTATAAATACTAGACTTTGGACCTATGGGAAATAAAAACTGTATAAATTCATAAAAAGCACTTATTGACTTCCTGATGAAACTGAATTTATTTTCACCATATTTTAACATCAAACGATTGGCTAGATTAGGCTGGTAGGGAGCTTTAATTATGATTCCAAATTCAGTTTCTTCTATAATGGCTTGATCTGAGCTTCCTTTAGAAATATAATCCAAGTGATTTCCATGAACATTTTCCCATTGGCGTGTAATAACAATGGGTTCTAACCCGAATTCTTTTAAATATTTATACCAAGCATGAGGCCGTAAGCCACCCACAGAAACATAGGGAGGAAAGTCGTAGACGAGTATAAGTACTTTTTTCATTTGTTTACGAAAATAAGTATTTGGAATAGTTTAAAAGTTAAATCACGATTAATAAAAATTCTTTTTCAAAATTAAAAAAGCACCTCTCTAATCTATTAAAAGATGATTAATCTAGTATTTATAATCACTACAGCGTGTTTTTTCTGTAAAATGAACGAAGTACTAATTTAATCTGTGAAGTCATTGAAATAAAGAACCAATTCCAAATTAAAGTAGGTGAAATAATAAGCGTAAGCAGGAAATTAGTTTTTGCTGCCTGAGCAAATGTAAATATAACTAGATTGATCCTCCTTAAACAATAGGCAATTGTTTCTTTGATTCCGTTGCCACTTCCTGCTATTAAGTGATTTGTGTTCTTTTGCGTTTTTTCTCTTTTAAAGAATAAAACTTCCTTATTAAAATGAATATATTGACCTTTTAACAAGTAAAAACAAAGTGAAGGATAAATATTATTATAAGCGGATTTTTTATTTGGCCATTTCCAAACTGGAAATCGAACCCCATTAATTAATTGAGTTCTAAATAACCCATAACCAAATGCATCATTAGAATTTCTTATAAAGTAAAGGATTCGCTTTAATTTAATTTCATTTGAATAATCAATATCTAAAACAGCACCTAGAGGCTGATTTTCTTCATCTATTAATTGAAAGCTCCCAAATGAAACAATTGCCTTTGAATTAGATTTTAAATTAGCAATATGTATCTCACAATAATTAGGACTCCATAAATCATCATCTCCTGCCCACATAAAAAACTCCGTTTCACATTGTTCTAATAAATATTCCATATTTTTTGAAATGCCTAAATTATTTTTCTGCTTAACATATTTAATTCGAGAGTCTTGTTTAGCATATTCTAAACAAATTTCAGCACTTCCATCAGTAGCGCCATCATCTGAAAGAATAAAAATGAAATCTTTAAAACTTTGATTTAGTATACTTTGAATCGACTGCTCAATAAATAATATATCATTAAACACTGGCATTCCGATTGTTAAAATTGCTTTCATTTTTAAAATAATGATTTAATTTTTCTAACAACACGAGATTTAAAGTCACGCGGGATGTTTATATAATCATGCCTTTTATAATGTTGAAATCCATAAAGTTGTTCCACGCCATAAAATACTTTGGCGGATTTATCAAGCGCCGCTGCTAAGGTAGCAGTACCGGATGTTAAACAAAATAATGTTTTGGCAGAGTAGATTAAGTCACAAAAATCAAATAAAGTTGGAGTCTCAATAAATACTTCAGCTCCACTGGGGATATACATTATTTTATTATCTCTTAATTTCATTATTCTTTCAAAATTAATTTTATTATTCCGAAAAAATATCATTGCATCTTCAGCTGTTACATTTCCAATCCATGAGACAAAATTAGGATCAAAAATAGTATAATGAAATTCTTCTCTATTTTTTGGCTGATAATACACCTCTGGTTGGTTCCAAAAACATCCATTGTCTAGTCCATAAAAGTACATTATTTGATCTAGCAGATTCGTTTCGGATTGACTATCGAGTTTGGCTACTTGTTTTGCAATGTCACATATAATACCTGATTCATCAGTAAATCCATCAACATATGGATTTAATTCCCAAATCAATTTTTTATAATCTGAGTGACCAAAAATTGATTTTTCGGAGATAAATACTTTGTCATATATTTTTGATTCTTTCGCTATTCTTGGTATATGGCTATGAAAAAGATGATCCCCTAAACCTGAATATTTGATCTCAATGATTAATGATTTACTTTTCATATTCATCGTTATATTTTTAAAAGTCTTTTAGATTCACCAAGTCGTCTTTTAAATAGAAATGGAATTGAAATAATATATTTTAAGCTTGAGTAAAATGAAAAGGCATTTAAAGCATTATTGCTTCTTTCTTTTTTTCTAATAAAAGGAGAAATTATAAAATTTGAAATGTGTACAAAAAGATCAATTAAAATTATCAATAAATAATAGCAGAATCCTTTATGCTTATATAAAAATAAATAATGAGATACGATTTTCTGTTTCTCCGACCAAAAATTATTTTCAATAGTTCCTCCTCCAATATGAATGCAGCTTACAGTTTCAATAAATAGCAGCTCTTTATCTAGTTTTTTAATTCTTTGACATAAATCAAATTCTTCAGAATACATAAAAAAATCAGGGTCAAAACCATTTACATTATTAAATATATCTTTTGATGTTAAAAGAAAACAACCCGTCAATGATTCTATTGGACCTTTTATTATTTTCCGCTTAAAATACTTCGTATATAATGAAGATTTAATCAAGACAGAATTTAGATTAAAAATGTTATAACTTCTGGATTCTTGAATTTCATAATTTTCGAATTTTAATTGACAAGCAAGAATTCCAGCTTTTTTATTCAATTTAAACTCACTTAAACAAATCTCTAAAGTATCTATATTCAGTATAATATCTGGATTCAAAAACAAAAGAAAGTCTTTATCAGCGATTTTAGCCCCTAAATTATTTGCGCGGCCAAAACCTGAATTAAAATCACTATTTATTTGTTTAATTTGTGGGTATTGAGAAAGAGCAGTAATTAATCTACTGTGATTGGGAGAATTATCGACAACAATAACTTCTATATCTTTTAATGTTGAACGAAAAATTGAGTCTAAACAATTCTTTAATAATTCTTCAGAATTATAGTTGACTATCACAATTGATAAACTCATGATTTCATAATTATATTGTGATTCTAATTTGTATGATTTTAATTATTAGTATTACCGATTAACTATTTTAGTGTTAACCCTTATACAAAAAACTTAAATTAAATAAATTTATTAATATAGCTTAACTCTGACTCCTGTTATTTGATAAATTCTAAATGTTTGATTAGAATATTATTAAGTTGTTTTTTTATATATGTTAACTGTCGTAGAATGTAAATAAAATTAAGATTGTCAATTTAGTTTAATGTTTTTATGTTGTTATTATGGTTTAACTAGATTCACTTTTTTACATATGAGTATTTTCCAAAGTGGTTTAGAATCAGCTTGATGATTTTTCGGAGCAAACTTCCGTAAAAAATTGTTTCTAATTTATCATAATCATTTCGCATTGATTGATTATACAAAGAATATAATGATTTTGCGTTGTATCCAAAAACTTTTGAATCAAAATCTTCTTTTACACTATTGATCATTGAGTTCTCTAGTACTCGATATTCAAAACACACCTCTTCCAAATAGAAAAATTGCTCATCAACATCGATGCAACGAAGCCAAAAATTCCAATCTTCACAGCCCATGTATGGCATATCTTCTGCATATCCATTCACTTTAGTCCAAGTCATTTTGCGATAAACTGCACAAGCATCAATCTGATTACTTATCAACATTTGTTTTTTGTCCAATGTCTTATTTTTCCATAAATTTTGTTTTCCTCCAAAGTATTGAGCATCACCGTAGACAATTGAAATAGCTGAGTTATTTTCCAAAATGTCGATTGCTGTATTCAAATAATGATAAGTCACATTATTATCACTATCCAAAGGGAGAATATATTTACCTTGTGCGATTTTAATTCCGTTATTTCTTGCTGCTCCTAATCCCAGATTTTCCTGGTGTAAGATATAAATACCTAAATTTTCAAGCCGCCTAAAAACATCAATTGTTTTTTCATCAGTTGAACCATCATTTACAACAATAATTTCTGGTATATATGTTTTAGTACTTAAGAAAATACTAGCTATCGTTTCTTCTAAATACTCTCCATGATTATAGCAAGGAATAACAATAGTTAATAATTTTTTCATTGTATTTTATTACCTGCATTCTCAATAATTAATTTAATTATTGCATTTATTTGTTTTATCGGTCTATAATTTTTTGTGTATTAATTAAAAACTATAGATGGTTTCAAAATTATTCAAATATTTAATTTTAACATCACCCGTTTAACAAATATACTATGTTTTGTCTAGACCAGCAGTCGATTTATTAATTAATCCATATTTGTGGACGAATAAGATCGAAACAATAAAAGCTATTTGATATAAAAATTGCTGTTCAGTAACTTAAATATTGTTCATCAATGTGGAGTGTTCCTTCTTGACCTGGAACCGTAGCTGAAAACAGAATAATATCTGACAGTTGAGTTAATTCTAAAATGAAGGAAATCGGTCTTTCCTCTTGTAAATGTTAAGAAACTTCCGAACAAATTGATAATTCTGATTTATTTTGATGTAAAGTTTTTTCTTAAATCGACTTCATGAAATTCTTTTGAAGAATTTTCAACAACAGATTGTATGGCGGTTGCCATGTATGGAATGTAATTATTATCAGAACAAAATACAATGGGAATAGTCATTATTAAAGCTTTTACGATTAATGATTTTAAAAATTCTATTTTTTAAATTTAATTTGACCCTTAGTCCATATAAGAAAATTCTTAAAGAGGAATTTCCTTTCAAGTAAGATTTTAGTGAATAATCGTACAAAGAATAAAATTTCATTTTAGAATCAATTTCTTTTAATAAAAGATTTTTGAATTCAGGAAATACCGAAATAACATTCATTTGAAATTCAATGTTTTTTTTAACCTTATTTTCTATTGAGAGAGGAGCATAAACACCATTTTCATGAATGCGATAAGCTGCCATATAATCTTCTAACAATTTAATTTTCCCATGTTTTGATAACAATAGAACCAACATCCAATCCCCTAAAGTTACTTTAGTTAATAAATCTAAATCATTTTCTGATAAAACATTTCTAAATAATATTGATGCTGTATGAACCAATGGACCATGGTGTAATATATTCTCCAAACTGAACTCTTGATGACCGTAAATAAATTTATTTAAATGTCCATTTACATCAATAAAGACTTTGTGAGCAACCATTGAATAATGATGATGCATCTCCAAAAAATCAACTTGTTTTTGAAGTTTGAGTGGATCAGTCCAGTAGTCATCACCTTCGCACATGGCAATGTATTTTCCCTTACAATTTTCAAAAACTAATTTTTGATTTGCATTAGCTCCAACATTGTATTTGTGCAAAATCAATTTAAATTTACCTGGATACATTTTAGCAAAATTTAAAATTAGATTTCTAGAATTATCTGTTGAACAATCTTCGCCTAAAACAATCTCGAAGTCGAATTTACATTTCTGCATCATAAACCCATCCAAGCATTTTTGCAAAAAAGGTTCATGATTGTACACCATACAAAAAATACTGACGATAGGCTTTATAGTATCACGCAGATTTAACTCCATGCGAACTTCTGGGCTAACAAGTTTAAAACCTGCCTTTTCATATAAGCGAAGTGCTGCAGAATGATTTGGTTTGACAAATAAATATAGCATTTGTAATCCCATTTCATTTTGAGCATACCTAATAATTTGTTGTGTGACAGAAAAGGCAATCCCTTTTCCCCAAAATTCCTTATTACCTATGAAAATATGATATTGAGCATCTTTTTCAGTAATGTTTGTTAATTGTATATTTCCTACATAAAAATCATCTACTGTAATTGCAAATCTTTTGGAATTCACATCATAAATTGCTTTTTCAATCCATGCTCTTTCAATCTCAGGCGTAACATCAACATCTGGTTTACTTCCTGTATTCTCCCATATGGTTGAGTCATTGCGCCATTTCCATGAAATTTCAGAATGGTGCAATTCTAATGGCCTCAATTGAATACTATACATATTGCAAAATTTCGTTTAACTCTTCAAAACAATATCTTTGATCAATTGGCAGATATACAACTTCATCTGTTAATCTATATTCTAATGAATCTGAATTGCACCATGTCTTAGTATTTGGCCAATAAATGGCTGTATATATTCTATGAGTAGTTAGTGATTTTCTTAATTCTGCGCCATTTTCAACCCAATATGGGTAAACTAAGGGGCAAGTCATTTTTGATTGATCTATGAATGAAGTTAACTTATTGGTTTTGTTTAGTTGATCATGAATAAAGTTAAAATTACTTATTCGCTTTTGAATCACTTTATTAAAATTCACACCGTTAAGTAATTTCTTTGTGAATTTAGACATCAACTTTATAGGCTGATTATCTAATTTAGCATCATTTATTTTGAATAAATCGTATCCACTCTCAGCATCATTTTCTATTCGACATAATAGATGTGAGAAGCGGTCTAAAGATGAATCAATTTCATAATGATCAGTTTTTATTTCATTGGCTCCGTATACAAAGCCGCCATCAGGTAACCCCAAAAACTTGCGTGGAGAATAAAATGTACTAATATTTTCAATTGGGAAATCGAAAAGTGCTTGTGAGTTATCAATTATTAAATGTTTATACTTTTTCACCAAAAGTTCAATATTTTTTTGATTCAATCCATAATAATTGGTGTACAATATCGCATCTCCGTCCTGGTAATTGGTAAGAATCGGAATGAATGTTTCGTTAATATGATAAAATGAATACTCGATATTTAATTTTTTCACAGGCTGTAGCAAAACCTCACATGTAAAGTATGGTATATGTATTCGTTGATACTTTTTACATCGTAAAATATATTCAAAAGCATTTCTGCCACTGTTAAGCGCTAATGCAGTATTGTGATAAACACTTCCATTATCGCTAATCTCAAGTTCAAAGTAACCACCTATGGCGTTGTCTGTAATTCGCATTGATTTAATAGGTCTTAAGTTAATTCATTTTGATTTAACATTTTTTTAACCTCTTCTTTACTATTAAACATGAGTACATCTAGAATTGATAGCCATGGTAAAAATTCAAAGTCAAATTGTTGATAAGTTATTGGCTGAGATTTAATAAAAATTAATTCAATTTCAGCATCGAAAAAATTCTCCTTTACATATAAATTCTGACCTCCTATAGAATTTATATATTTTGTTGCATTCAAATAATTACATATTGAAATCACTTTGTCTTCCGATTTTAAATTATGGTTGATATCTAACGATGATGATGTAATTAATTCCGTGCTAATTCCGAGATATCCGCAAATCTTTTTAATTGAATTGAATATAAATTCAAACAAATTATTGTTTTCATAATTAAATATTTCCTCAGTAAGAGTGAATATCATTTGGAAATTTGGGGCTTTCCGATAACATTCTTTAATTTTTCTTAAAATTTTAATTTTTTCTTTTACAAAATTACTTGCTAAATATCGTTGATTAACATGCAGAAAATCAGAAGCTTTGGTGATTGGTAATGACATAAATTCATCTTTTCCATTAACTAATATCCTATTTCTATTAATCCATCCTTTTTTCGTGAATTCAATGTTGTCGTAGATAATAAATTTATCAACAGCATTGATTAATTGAAAATAACCAATGTAGGGAAGGAAATAGGGTTGCATAATGGCGACTTTCATATCGACGAAATGATAAGTTCTACAATCCTTTTTATTTGCTGATCAGTCAATCCAAAATAGTTGGGTAAACACAAAATTCGATTGGAAACATCTTCTGATACCAGACATGTCTCATTTTCTCCTAAGAAAGTCAAGATGTTTAATGATGGATAAAAATATCTTCTTGGAAAAATATCGTTACCATTTAATTTTTTAACTACTTCAAGTAGTATTTCTTCGGATTCAAAAATTAGAGGAAAATAACTATAATTCCACAAAGTGTTTTCTCGAATACGGATTGTTTTGAGTTTAATCCAAGTCAATTGTTTCCGGTACGCCTCAACTATTTTTTTTCGTTCAGAAAGAATTTCATCAATGTGCGGTAAAACTGCCAAACCCATCGCTGTATGTAATTCGGAAATTTTACCGTTTATTCCCAAACCATGGAATTTATTAGGTCCATTGTGTCCGAAATTATGGCTATAAAATATTTTCTTTGCTAAATCAATATTTTTACAAAAAATGGCACCACCTTCACCGGTATGAAATAGTTTGGTTGCATGAAAACTACAGGTACTCACATCACCATATTCAAAAATGGATTTTCCTTTGTGTTCTATTCCAAAAGCATGGGCAGCATCATAAATTACTTTTAAATTGTGTTTTTTAGCTATGCGCTCAATTTCTTCAACATTACAAGGATTTCCAAAAACATGTGTAGCCAATATGCAGGTAGTTTTAGCAGTAATGGCTGCCTCAATTTTTGTTTCGTCTATGGTCAAGTATTCCGGGTGAATATCAACAAATACTGGAGTGCAATGTTCCCACACAATTGCAGCAGAAGTTGCCACATAAGAAAAAGGTGTCGTTATTATTTCCCCACCTTTCCCCAAAAGTTTCAATGCAATTTGTATGGGAATAGTACCATTATTGGTGATTAAAATATTACTGACACCCAAATATGCCTTTAACTTTTCTTCTAGTTCTAATACCAATTCGCCACGATTGGTCAACCAACCATTGTTAAATGCTCGTTGAATTTGAGCAGTATATTCTTCAATAGGAGGAAGAAATGATTTGGTTACTGGAATCATAATTCAACTTTATAACGGTCTAAAACACCATTTTTCTTAATAAAAACTAATTCTGTTAACCATAATATTTCTATTGAAAAGGGTCTATTTAAATCAGTAATATCGAATAAAATGTATCCTTTTTCATTCATGTAATTCACTATTTTTAACAATGAATTGGTCATTTCCTTACACCCGACAGCTGCCTCCACCATGAAAACTTCTGTTTTACCCATCAAACTAGAAGCGCCCTCTAATACTTGAATGTCCAGCCCTTCCGCATCGATTTTTACAAGATCAGGAAAAGGTTTGTTTTTTTGAGAAAGAATTAAATCATCTAAAGTAATTATTGGAACTTCGATTTGTTCATATCCTCTTTCTTTAGCTTCCTCTTTTGTATAACGAAAATTACAACTATCATCTCGATCTACAATTGTAAATTCAAAGGTTCCAATTTTATTTCCTGCACCTACAGCATGAAAATCAATCCTTGGGTTTAAATCCATTAAATCTTGAAATGATTCTCTTAACCAATGCTGTGGTTCCAACATCGTATAATGAGCATCAGGAAAATACTTTATTGTTTCTCTGGTCCATGTGCCATGATTAGCACCAATGTCAATTATGTGTTTGGGAATAAACCCCATTGAAATTGAAACATTAAAAAATGTCTTCAAAAGACTATTTTTATCATTTGGATTATTATTACCAATTAATTGACGCTGATATCCTAATTTTTCTGCAATGGGATTAAAAAAAAAGGTCAGGAAAATTTTTAACTTGTGTTTCATGATTTTATCCAATTGAATTTTGGTTTAATAAATCCAGGTTCTTTCCCCATCCATGAACCCAATTCTCTTGAGCCCTCTTGAATTGAAAAAGAAAGTATTGAATTTTCCGAAAAAATAGTTTCTTTTTTATCCTTAATGATATAAATTGAAAGATTATATGAACCGATATTCAAAAAACCTTTTGGCATTTTACATATCAAGGTATTGCATCCTTCTGTTAAATATATTTCTTCTGTAATATGAGAAAATGTGAAAAGTGGTTCAGTATTGTCATTTGACAATACATATGTTAAGTGTAAATTAGATTTTTTAGATGCTAAAGATAATTTCGTTCCTAATTCAATAGAATCAAATTCATCAAGAACAGAATTGACTTCTTTATTATCAGCTTTTAAATAAATTTCATGTAAATGAAATTCTTCAGTTTTAATGAAATCTTTAAAATTTACTCGATTGGTTTCTTCTTGTCCACCATTGAGATAATAAGCTGACGCATCTTCAATAGAACCGAAAAATTTATTTGCCCCTTTAGAAAGGACCAAACCTTTTGTACATAATGTTTTAACTGCTGAAATATTATGACTAACAAAAATGACTGTTCTTCCTTCACTAGCAACATCTTTCATTTTACCAAGACATTTCTTTTGAAATTCAGCATCACCAACAGCGAGAACTTCATCAATAATTAAAATCTCTGGTTCCAAATGTGCTGCAACAGCGAATGCTAGACGAACATACATGCCGGATGAATAGTGTTTCACTGGGGTATCGATAAATTTTTCTACTCCAGAAAATTCGACAATTTCATCGAATTTGGAACGCACTTCTTTTCGGGACATTCCTAGAATGGTGCCATTCAAATAAATATTTTCACGCCCTGTTAATTCAGGATGAAATCCAGTGCCTACCTCTAATAAAGAAGCTACACGACCATTAATTTCAATGCGGCCAGTTGTAGGTTTGGTTATTTGAGAAAGTATTTTGAGTAAGGTGCTTTTACCTGCACCATTTTTACCAATAATACCAAGTACTTCTCCTTTCTTGATTTCAAAATTTAGATCACTTAAGGCCATAAACTCATCCCCTTGAACTGATTTTCGATTGAAAACACCTTGTAAGGCACCTCTAAAGGAACTATCTTTTTGTTTTCCAATGATGTACTTTTTGGAAACATTGGAAATGGTTATGGCGATATCGTTTTGCAATTGAATAATTATTGGTTATTCCAAAGGTACATAAAAGTTACTAAACCATTAAAGAAACAAAGAGGAGAGATGATTTATTATAATTAATTTTACATCCTTTATTAATTAAGCATATCATCTACTTATAACGATAAGAATACTAATCTTTATAGGCTATAAAAAGGAAAAAACTCTAATTTGTATTTTGTTGTTTAATAATCTAATTTTACAATTCATCTTGAATATAGTTATTTATGATAATGTAAATTTACAAGTATAGAAAATGTTGCTTTACAATCGTTATATAGTATTTATCTTATTTTTTGTTTGCAACATATTTGTTGGACACAGTCAATCATTATCTGGGATTTCGCCTCAATCTGATGCTTATATTTATAAGCCTTCAATAAATTTTCAATGGAATTCAATGCCTTCAGCTTTGGATTACACTATAATGCTGTCGCAGAATCCATCTTTCACAACTAATGTAATTCAATCTCCTTCCATTTCAGTTACCAATTGGAGCACTACAATAGTGAACTATGGCGTATGGTATTGGAAAGTCATTGGTAATAATGGGTCTTTATTAACTCAATCAGCTGTTTATAAATTCACCTATTTTGTCCCCTCTCAAAGTAATAACCTATGCCTTTGGCTCAAAGCAGATTCAGGTTTGACAACCGATATCAATGGGAAAGTTCAAAATTGGACTGATTTAAGTCCGAATGCTTTTCAATTCCCACAAACAAACGCAATAAAACGCCCATCAGTTTCTGCTAATTCTTTAAATAATTTACCCTCACTCACTTTTTCCGGCAATCAATTTTTAGATGGCGGAGATGTACTAGATTTAGGTACCTCTAGTCGATCGATGTTTGTCATTGGTAAAATGGGGTCGTCCAACCAAACCTTATTTTCAAAATCAATTGCTGGATCTGCTTCAGGTAGATATGCTTTAATTAAAGATGGTTTTCAAACTACATTTTTATACCAAGATGTTACAACCTCGCTTTTAAACACACCTTACAATAACACAAATTTTTCTTTATACAGTATTTACAGCAATAGAAATATTTCGAAAAATAAAATGGAAATAAACAATAATTATCTTGGACAAAGTACTATTAATAATACATTTAATATGAATTCGAGCGCTCGTTTTTTAATTGGGGGCTATAATAATGCAACAAATAATGGTGAGTTATGGCTATTGAATGGAGGAGTTACAGAAATTGTCTTCATTAATACAATAGATTCATTAGAAATCAATCAAATCCAAAATTACCTCCACTACAAATACGCCCCTCCCATCAATTTAGGAGCCGATTATAATCCCAACAACTTTTGCCCCATCACCCTTATCGCACCGAGTGGTTTTACCAACTTACTTTGGTCAACGGGTGCAACAAGTTCGAGTGTAAATGTTAATCAATCGGGAACTTATTGGGTGCAGGGAACGGATTTATTTGGTTATGTGTCACGAGATACGGTAATGGTCAATTATCCGGTAATTAATCCTCCTATGAATACCAATATCTGTTTCAATGAAAGTGTGCAATGGAATGCAGATATGGGTGCTGGATATACTTATTTGTGGAATACTGGAGCTACAACGCCCATTTTGAATATTTCAAGTCCGGGAACTTATTCGGTGCAAGTTACTGATGCCTTAGGATGTATTAAAAATAGCAACACAGCTACTTTCACGCTTGATACTTACGCTCAAAATGTCTCACTGGGTGCCGATACTTCTTTGTGTGCTGATAACTTAATCAACCTACAAACGGGAGCTCAAGCTACAGTAAGTTATTATTGGAATGGTGATTCGAGTGCCGCGCAAGCTCAGTTCTGGGCTGTTGATACTACAGGGAATTACTTTGTGGAAACCGTAAATATTAATGGTTGTATTGCGCAAGACACCCTGCATGTTACGGTAACCGGACAAGCGCCACTGGCTAATTTTTCATTTCAAAACCAATGTTTTGGCTTGCCCAATCAATTTAATGATGCAAGTGTTGGTCTACCCAATGATCCTGTTTCCACATGGCAATGGGATTTTGGAAATGGCACTACTGTGAATACTCAAAATCCAAATTACACCTATACCACGCCCGGTGTTTATTCGGTTCAATTGTATGCTGAATCTGCCGGTGGCTGTGGCGCCTTTCATACTGAAATAATCGAAGTACATGCCTTGCCTACGGCTGCATATAATGTAATCGGCCATTGTGCAGGAGAACTATTTGAATTTACAAATACCAGTACAGCAGGTGGTGCTCCCCTGATGAATTATTCATGGAATTTTGGCCAAGCAGCTATCGGAAGTGCCAATACTTCAACGCTGCCCAATCCTTCCTGTGCTTTTATGAATGCAGGTATCTACCAAGTTGCCTTAGAAGTTGGCGATACCAATGGCTGTATTCATGCCATTACCCTACCCTTAAATGTTCAAGAAATACCGGTCGCTTCTTTTTTGGTCAATAACGCTTGTGAAGGGAATAATGTAGTGATCCAAAACAACAGCACGATTGGTGATACCTTTAGTTTGGTTACCCATTACTGGGCTTATGGCGATGGAACTGTCGCTGTCAATCCAAGCATTGCGAAACATTATGACAGTTACGGAAACTATACCATTCTATTGATCGAAACGGCAAGTAATGGTTGTATAGACAGTACGCAACAAAATATCACGATACATCCAAATCCTCAACTTGCTTGGGAGATTAGTCCCGCGTGTCAGTTCACTTATACGGAATTCAACAATACTTCTACTGTTCCCGTTGGAAGCATCAGTAGCACCGATTGGCTCGTAAATTTACAATACCCCTACACTAGCAGTAGCGCTACTTATCCATTTCTTACCACAGGTATTCAATATCTGAATCTATCGACAACGAGTGATCAAGGATGTATCAGTGACACTTTGATTTTAGTAAATGTCGCAGGACCTTTACAAGCTAATTTCACAGTCGTTCCAAGCGATTTAGTGGCCGGAATTAGCAGTGTGTTTAGCAGCACTAGCATTGGAGCCACCAATTACTCTTGGGATTTTGGTGATGGAAATATTGCGAGTGGTGCACAGGCAACACACAGTTATGCTGGATCTCAAATCGGCAATACCTTAACGGTAAGTTTACAAGTATCGAATGACCTTGGTTGTTTGGACACGCTTGCTCAAAATTATACCATCGGCGCACCACATTTTGACTTGGCTTTAAGTAATCTATTTTGTCAAGACATTGCCTCCTACTGGACGATTGGTTGTGAAATAAAAAACAAAGGAAGCATCGCGATTACACAAGCAAATTTAGTGGCTTCT
>CANJQZ010000024.1 GCA_947476515.1 Flavobacteriales bacterium | reverse complement strand
GGTAACATTGGTATTGGTCAAGGTAACATAACTATTATTTTTTAAATTTTGATCCAATACGAGCACATTAAAATTAGTCAAGGGAGATGCTAAAATTTGTCTTTCTTCCAAAGTACTTTGATTGATAGCCGTAGCAAATTGTGGGGCTGTGAGCGCATTAAATACCCCTATTCCTAAACCTTGATCGGTACGCCCGGTAAGTTTGGTTGCATTATACAATCTGGTAGAACCAGGGACAGAAGAAATCCTTTCATTTTCATTGAGTAAGTTGTTAAGTACCGCCGCTGGGGGTTGTATTCCAATTCTTCGACTGTAAAACAAGCCTGATTTATTAAACAATTCTGTTCCCTCTGTAAAAAATTGCCGATTCTCATTGAATTGAATCTCGAAAGGAGTAAGATTGAGTACTTGATTATCAAAAACGACTTGTCCAAAATCCGGAACTAAGGTTACATCCAAAGTAAAGGCTTCATTTAAGCCATATTTAATGTCCATCCCGCCATTAAAGGATCCGCCTGCATTAGTTCCAGGGGATTTATTTGCATAGGATGAAAGATAAGGAATGAGTGCTAAACGCAAAGGTGGTTCAATTCCTTCTATGCCTTCAACGGCACCACTTTTAACTAAATAATTTTCAAAGTCAGGACTTACGGGCGACCAAGCTGATTGTTCTCTATTACGACTGATTTGTCTTGAGAAATTAATTCCCCATTCTTGAATTTTTTTCGCAGGAAAACGGATGGCGGAAAACGGAATCCGAATCTCAATGGTCCATGCTGAATCTGACAAATACACTTGACTATTCCAAACTAGATTTAATTGATCGTTAAAATCCATAGGATTAATCTTGGCATCCAATTGCACCCCTTGACTGGTCACGCCAAAATAGAAACCATTTTGATTGTCGTTGTAAGTATCAAGATAAATACTAAAAACATCAGCATTTGGGCTCAAATCATCTCTAGAAGTAAAAACTTGAGATACAGAATCTATTTTATCATAGCATTTTACTGCAAAATAAATTGCTTCATGATTATACGCCATTGCAACGGATGTTTTTTGCTGGGCTTTGCATCCGGGGTTGGGTCTAACGCAGGTAAAATCAGAAACGAAGGTCGTGTTTTGCCAAAGATCTTCTTTTAATTGTCCATCTAAAATTATTTTTTGATTTGTTTTTAGGGCATTAAGGCTTTGGGAACACACCCAAAAAGGAGACAATAAAATAAGAAATATGAGGCCTTTCATGATACAAATATACAGTTAGATACTGTTAAATAATTAATTTCCTCGAGAAACAACATGGAGGCATTCTTGATACTTTTCAAAAGTAACCCAGCACTTTTTTCGTTTTCTCCAATCAAAAAGAACCTGAGCAATAGTTTCTTGCAAATACATTTTTTCACAGCTTGTTAATGATCTATGAAAAGTAAAACGAGAAAATGAAAAATCAAAAGCATTTCCATTGAGATGAGCACTTCTCTTCACGGCAGAACGATTTCGCTTTAATAAACGATTTACAGAACTAATGGTTCGGGTCATTGATGTTACAATCAATTTGGCTTTATGGACTGAACTTCCTTTAATCCTGTGATTAAAATCAGTGCATATAGAATCCATTAGTTCGCAGGTTTGAGGGGTGAGCAGCGCATAGGAATAATAAAAAGTATCTTGCGTAAAATGCTTTTGTTGTGGAACAAAAACTAAATCTCCTCTTCTGACTTTCTTCCTTAAACCTGAAACATTAAGTGATGGCCAAACACCAGTTTTTTCTGATTTATAAATATAGGAGGTGAGATAATCATTGAGTTGCTTGCTAAATTCATTTGGCATGAAACAAGAGCAATCATACTTACAATCACTTTTCTTCTCCTCAATCACACTTGAAACTATATATTTTTTTATTTTCGATTTGCCATCTTCAACAAAGAAAATAAAAAAAGCAGCGAATAATGCTGCCGAGGAAAGTAATGTAAAATTGAAGATTTTCATTTGAACAAAAATAAGATGATTATTCACAAAATTCAAGTTAAATTTGCGCTGTGAAAGAATTTGATGCACTTAGGGTACAATTAGAATTATTAGAATGGCCAAATGTCTATTTTTTTAAATTTATTATGCCCAATGAAGCAGAAAGGATTGCAAAGGTTAGTGCCCTTTTTGACGAGAATTCAGATATTGCATTACACCCCTCTGGAAAAGGAAAATATACGAGTTTCAGCGTTAAATCTGTTGTTCTTAATGTTGATGAAATCATAGCTATTTATGAAAAAGCCACTGCCATTGAAGGCGTAATATCATTATAATGAACTATTTATTTTTTAAAGATCTTCTTTTTTATTCTTTCTTCATAATTATGGCGATTATTTTATACCGCCGATTACTTAGACGCATGAGTAAAGGTAATATTGACCAAAGTGATTATTGTATTTTATTTAGTTTAGAAATAAACCCTGCTAGTGGTGAAATTCCTTTTTACTTTACATTAGAAAAAGAACAAATGGTAAGTTTATTTATCGAGCACAAAGATAAATCGAGTTTTTTGGTCGTTGAAAAAACATTTAAACCAGGAGGGCATATCATAAGATATGACTCAAAACAACTTGCAGATGGTTTTTACTATTATATTTTAAAAACTAATCTTCAAGAAACAAAGAAAAAATTTACCATTCAGAACAATTAAGCTTCTTTTCCTTTAACAGGTTTTTTAACTTTTAATTTCGTTTTTCCTTTCTTAAAATGATATCGTTTTTTTCCGAATTCGGTTGATGGTGGACCTGGCTCTTCAATTCTAACGACTAAACCAATACTGTGTTGCATATAATCAGAATAACCAAAGAGATCAGAGGTCAGACCTATTTTACCTGAGGTTTGAAGTTGAATACCGATAGAATTACTCAACCAAATATTAAGTCCTCCACCCAAATTTAGGGTTGGTGTAGTATTTCCGACAAGTGAATCGTCACAATTACGAATACTCAAACCTAGACCGGCAGATAGATAAGGATCAATTGAACCTTCACCTAAAAGCTTATTTAAAGAATATTTTAAATTAACATCAGTTGCTAGAAAAAATCCTGTTTTCCCCAACTGTAAATTGACAATTTTTTTAGGATTATATTTATTAAAACTCAATGCAAGTTCGGTACTCCAACCTTTGTATATGTATTTATCAGCGAAAATTCGTGATGGAAAAACATTAGTATGCCAATTACTAGGGTCATAAAAGGCTGCAGAATTTCCGTCGTCATCAAGAGCAGTATAGGAAAGGCCAAACATCCATCCATAAGTGTTGGCATTAGTTAATTTCTTAATGGGTTGTGCAACTAGTGTTTGACACAATATTAATAACGCAAGGACTAGGCCTATCTTGAAATGGGATAGTAGTTTCATAATTACAAAATTAACTAAAAATGGATGTTTCAATATTTGATGCCTCAATATTATCAACATTTTTATACACTATTTGCTAAAGGCTATTAATGGAATAGAAATTAGAAGATTAGTTACAGTTATTACTTGAATAATTGAGTATTTTTGTAGCGTGAAAAAGATTAAAAGATATTTAATAAAAGATGAGGCTGTAGAAAGCTTTGATGTTATTGGTATTTGCACTGCACAAAATGATTTTAGATTGGCTTGGCAATTGAATTCAAAATTTGATATTAAATTGCAAAAAGCAGAAAAAACACTTGAAATTCCAAATAAAAAATCAGGAGGGTTAGAACTTTTTGATTACTATTATTTTCAGCATCCAGAAGATCTAATATCCTATTATTTAATAAAAAATAAACAAAATGCTCGCTATGTTTTAACAGAAAAACAGAGTGTTGATTATGCCTTAATTCTGCATGAAAATTATGTTGTAGATGGACATGAAATAGTGGATAATTTGAGGGCTTCTGAAGGGATTATCGCAGCATTTTATTTTAAAAGTAGTGAGTTTTCAAATGAATCTTATTTAATATTTGATTAAAAAAAATTATGAAAAAAACAAAAATAGTTGCAACACTTGGGCCTGCATCATCAGGAAAAGATACCTTAAGACAAATGATGCTTGCAGGATTAAATGTCTGTCGTTTGAATTTTTCACATGGCGCCTATGCTGACCACGCCGCTTGCGTGACAACCATCCGAGAATTAAATGAAGAGTTGGGTTTAAATGTTGCCATTTTAGCAGATTTACAAGGTCCTAAAATTCGAACCAATGATATGGAAAACAACGGAGTTTTGCTTGTTGTAGGATCTGAAATTAAAGTGCTGGTAGAGAAAGTTGTCGGTAACGCTGAACGCTTTTCAATCAATTACCCTCAACTTCCAAAAGATGTTTCTGTAGGGGAACGCATACTATTGGATGATGGGAAAATAATGTTAGAGGTTTTGGAAACCAATAAGACAACTGAAATTCGTTGTAAAATAATTCAAGGTGGAATCTTATCGTCTAAAAAAGGAGTCAACTTTCCTAATACAAAAATTTCTTTACCTTCCTTAACAGAAAAAGATCAAGAAGATCTTGAATTTGCTTTGGATCAAGAAGTAGATTGGATTGGATTATCTTTTGTTCGCTCTGCAAAAGATATTATCGAATTAAAACAAAGAATTGCAAAAAGAGGAGCAAAAGCAAAAGTTATCGCAAAAATAGAGAAGCCAGAAGCATTAGAGAATATTGATGATATTATTGAAGAAAGTGATGGATTAATGGTCGCAAGAGGTGATCTTGGAGTAGAAATTCCTTTCCAGAAAGTACCTCTCATTCAAAAAATGTTAATCAATAAATGTGTTCACAAAGCGAAGCCCATTATCGTTGCTACACAGATGATGGAATCGATGATCAGCAGTATGTCGCCAACCAGAGCAGAGGTAAACGATGTTGCCAATGCAGTACTAGACGGAACAGATGCTGTAATGCTTTCAGGGGAAACTTCTGTTGGACAATATCCTGTTGAAGTGATTAAAACCATGTCCAACATCATCAAAGAAATGGAAACACATGATGGCATATACAATAAAGAAGAGTTGCCGGAGCGAGATCAAGATCGTTTTATTTCAGATTCTATTTGTTTTAATGCTTGTCGTTTAAGTCAGCGAGTTGCTGCTAAAGCAATCATTACGATGTCTTTCTCTGGGTATACAGCTTATAAAATTGCTTCACAAAGACCCAATACGGATATTTTTGTTTTCACCAGCAATAGAAGTATTTTGACCCAATTGAATTTGGTATGGGGAGTGAAAGCATTCTATTATAACAAACATATCAGTACAGATCATACTATTGCTGACATTAAGTATATCATGAAAACCGAAGGCTATTTGGCACAAGGTGATTTAGTGATCAACATCGCTTCGATTCCATTAGAAGATATGGGTGGTTCGAACATGTTAAAATTAAGCTTTGTAGATTAATAAAAAATTTGTGTGATCCTTGATTTTAGATTGCCGAATAACATTTTCTAATGTATATTTGTGGCCTCTAATTCAAGACAACATGAATCAATTTTCAAGAAGACATATTGGCCCAAATTTAGCCGAAAAAACCGCAATGCTACAAGTTCTTGGCTTGAATAGCATGGAAGAATTAATTAACAAAACGATACCTGCTGCTATTCGATTAAAAGGCGAATTATCTGTTGATGATGCCATGACGGAAGCAGAATATCTGCAGCATATTTCTGAATTAGGGAAATTAAATACTGTTCATAAATCATTTATTGGATTGGGTTATCATGAAACTCTAGTTCCTTCTGTTATATTAAGAAATGTACTTGAGAATCCAGGATGGTATACTGCCTATACTCCATATCAAGCTGAAATAGCTCAAGGTCGATTAGAAGCTTTGTTGAATTTTCAAACTATGATTTTGGATTTAACTGGAATGGAAATTGCCAATGCTTCGCTTTTAGATGAAGGAACAGCAGCAGCTGAGGCCATGATTATGTTTTATAATTCTAGATCTCGTTCAGACATTAAAGAAGGGAAAAATAGATTTTTTATCTCTAAAGATTGTTACCCACAAACATTAGAAGTAGTTCAAGGTAGAGCGATCAATTTAGGAATTGAATTGATTATTGGAGAAGAAGAAACCTTTTCAGATTTAGAAAATTGTTTTGGTGCTATCATGCAATATCCTAACGGTAAAGGTGCCATAGGAAATATTGAATCGTTTATTACCAAATGGAAAGCTGCTGGTATCCAAGTGGCTATTGCTTCTGATTTATTAGCCTTAGCATTATTAAAATCACCAGGATCAATGGGAGCAGATGTTGTATTTGGTTCCTCACAACGCTTTGGAGTGCCGATGGGATTTGGTGGTCCACATGCCGCATTCTTTACTTCAAAAGAAGATTATAAAAGAACGATGCCAGGAAGAATTATTGGAGTATCAAAAGATGCAGACGGTAATATGGCATTGCGTATGGCGCTTCAAACAAGAGAACAACACATCAAACGAGATAAAGCGACTTCAAATATTTGTACCGCGCAAGCTCTTTTGGCTGTTATGGCAAGTATGTATGCTGTTTATCATGGTCCAGATGGAATAAAAGCAATTGCAAACCATGTAAACCATCTAGCCCTTACTTGTGCTAATGGATTAAAAGAAATGGGCATATCAATTGTTTCAAACGACTTTTTCGATACTATTTGTGTAACGGATGTTGATACCAAGAAAATTAAAATTGCAGCTGAAGCAAAAGGAATGAATTTTAATTTCATTAATGATCATACCCTTACCATTAGTTTTGGCGAACCTCATTCAATGGCTGATGTAACAGAAATTATCAGCCTATTTGCAGCTAATATAAATACAAGTGCGCCTGCTATTTCATCAACTGGAACTTCAATTCCAAGTGCTTACAGTAGAACAGAAGCCATACTTACCCACTCCATTTTCAATTCACATCATTCTGAATCAAAAATGATGCGTTACATCAAGCGATTGGAAAATAAAGATTTATCGCTCGTGCACAGTATGATTGCCTTAGGCTCTTGTACCATGAAATTAAATGCAGCATCTGAATTGATGCCTATCACCAATCCACAATTTTGTAATTTACATCCCTTCGCTCCTATTGATCAGGTTCAAGGATATTACAAGATGTTAGAACAACTAGAAAAAGATCTTTGCGCCTGCACCGGATTCGCTGCTGTTTCTTTACAACCTAACTCAGGTGCTCAAGGTGAATATGCAGGATTAATGGTGATCAAAGCTTATCATGAATCAAGAGGTGATACGCACAGAAAAATAATTATTATCCCTTCGTCTGCACACGGAACGAATCCTGCATCAGCAGTTATGGCTGGTTTTGAGGTAATTGTTACGAGTTGTGATGAAAACGGAAATATTAATATTGAAGAATTAGAGCGCGTTGCTGTTGAAAATAAAGATATCCTAGCGGGTCTAATGGTTACCTATCCTTCTACACATGGTGTTTTTGAGGAAGGAATTCAAGTGATTACAAAAATCATTCACGACAATGGTGGACAAGTCTATATGGACGGAGCCAATATGAATGCTCAAGTAGGCTTGACCAATCCAGGTAATATTGGAGCGGATGTTTGTCACCTTAATTTGCACAAGACTTTTGCCATTCCTCATGGTGGTGGTGGCCCTGGAATGGGACCAATCGGAGTAGCATCTCATTTAGCACCTTTTTTACCTGGAAATCCTTTGGTGAAAATGGGCGGAGAAAAAGCTATTCATGCCATATCAGCTGCGCCATTTGGTAGTGCTTTGATTTTATTGATTTCTTACGGTTACATCAAAATGTTGGGCGCTAAAGGATTAAGAGAGTCAACAGAAATGGCTATTTTAAATGCCAATTATATTGCAGCCCAATTAAAAGGTCATTATGAAGTCCTTTATACGGGTTCCAATGGAACAGTAGCACACGAAATGATTTTAGATTGTCGTGATTTTAAAAGAACTTCAGAAGTTGAAGTAGCCGACATGGCGAAAAGATTGATTGATTTTGGATTTCATGCACCAACGGTTTCTTTTCCTGTAGCGGGAACTTTAATGATTGAGCCAACTGAATCAGAAGACAAAGATGAATTGGATCGTTTTATTGAAGCAATGATAAAAATTCGTGCTGAAATAAAGGACATCGAAATGGGCAAGTACGATAAGCAAAATAATTTATTGAAAAATGCACCACATACTGCAGATTGTATTATCAATAGAGCGTGGGAATATCCTTACACTCCTAAAGAAGCGGCTTACCCCGTTGAATACTTAAAAGATTGGAAGTATTGGGCCCCAGTAAGAAGGGTTGACAATGCCTTTGGAGATCGAAATTTAATCTGTTCTTGTCCAAGCTTAGAAAGTTATACTCAAGCATCATGAAACTAGACATCCTCGCCTTCGCTGCCCATCCTGATGATGTAGAATTATCTGCCTCAGGAACTCTTTTAAAGTATATAGCGGAAGGAAAAAAAGTAGGGATTATAGATTTGACGCGTGGTGAACTTGGTTCCAGAGGAACTGCTGCAACCAGAACTCTTGAAGCAGAAAATGCTGGAAAATTAATGGGCCTTAGTTTGAGAGAAAATCTAGATTTAGCGGATGGGTTTTTTGACGATTCATTTGACAGTAAAATGCGCATTATCCAACAAATCAGAAAATATCAACCGGATATTGTTTTGGCTAATGCCATGAGTGATCGCCACCCAGATCATGGAAGAGCAGGAAAAATTGTAGCAGACGCTAGCTTTTTATCAGGTTTAGTAAAGATTCAAAGTGCTGAAAATGATATTCCTCAAGCGCCATTTAGACCTCAGCTATTGTTGCATTACATACAAGATCATTACCTCAAGCCCGATATCGTTATTGATGTAAGTGACTTTATAGAGCAAAAAATTGAGGTAATTAAAGCTTTTACTACTCAATTTTACGATCCAAATTTCGATGGACCAGAAACTCCAATATCAGGAGAAGATTTTTTTGATTTTATCAAAGGAAGAATGATGACACTTGGTAGACCTATTGGGGCAAAATATGCCGAAGGATTTACCTGCGATCGTTTACTTGGTGTTGATGATTTATTTGACTTGCGTTAATATATTAACAGCGCCAAACTTACCCCTACCACAATACTGATCAATTTCAAGAAATTGAACTTATGATTCTCAGAGGTTTCAAAGATAATCGTTGTTGAAATGTGCAAAAACATTCCCAATACAACGCCTAAAATCATTTGAAAGTTTAAGCCAATTTGTTCAGGCGTGATGGCCAATCCGAAACAAACACCTAAAGGAGTCATGCAAGCAAAAAGTCCTAATACCATCCAAGCCTTAGCTTTACTCAAAGCGGTGCTTAACAATAAAGTCATTAAGGCAATAGCAACAGGTACTTGATGGAAAATGATACCCCAAAAAAGTGACTCATGACTCTCGTGAGCGTGATGGGCAATGATTCCTGTGTAATGATTTCCTAAGGGAATTCCTTCAATTATGGAATGAATGGACAAGGATAGAAATAAAGTCCACGGCATCGCTTGACCTTTGTGCACATGAACATGTCCGTGTTCAATACCTCCCGAAAAATACTCCAACAAGAGCTGAATTAAAAATCCTGATAGAATATACAATCCTACTGAAGTTCCTTTAGATTCATATAATTCTGGAAGTAGGTGTTCGAATAAAATAGCCAACAAAAATCCACCACTAAATGCTAAAGCCAATTTAATAAGCTGACTTTTATTACTCGCATTTAGAGTTGTAACGATCAACCCACCGAATACAACAGAAAAAAGAAGTCCAATAAGAACAAAAGTAAAAGACATCATTTTCTTTTTGCGATTAAAATTAGGCGATCCGAATGAGAGGCATCAAATGCATTCAATTCAAAGTCTCCAAAGGTATGTAATATTTCAAAATCAGCCTCAAGTAAAGCTTTGAAATCTTCTAAATACAAGGCTTGCACCCGCTCAGTGTAATGAAAATCTTCGTCTTCATCTGAAAATTGAATGTCCTTAAAAATATGAGTGCCGTCAAATCTCCTTGAAATATCAAAGCTCAAAGTTTCTCTTTGAACGGTTTCAGCAGCCACTAAATTTGCAATCACCTTCTTGGCATTCATAAAATCTATCAGTAACAAGCCATTTTTATCAAGCATTTCAGCAATAGCATGCAACATCTTTTTATTTTCCTCTTGCGTATCAAAATATCCAAAACTGGTGAAGAGATTTGCGATTAAGTCAAATTTGTGTCCTGCAATTGGTTCGCGCATATCATGCACTGAAAAGGATAATGTATCATTTTCTAATGGTTTCGCTGCAGCAATACTATTAGGAGATAAGTCAACTCCCAGTACCTGCATACCATGCTGACAAAACATGTGTGCATGCCTTCCTTTTCCGCAAGCAAGATCTAGCACTTTAGAATTGATTGGCAATTTCAAAAAGGCAACAATTTCTTGGATAAACTCTTTTGCTTCTTCTTCATTTCTGTTCTGATACAGCAGGTGATAATAACGCGTATCAAACCAATTTGCGAACCAATCTTGTTTTTTCATGAGGTTAAAGTTAAGGCTAATTGAAAAGTTATCCATGAATCTGTTTAAATTCGTAACACAAAATGAAAAAAATAGGTCTTACAGGTGGAATTGGTTCAGGAAAAACATATGTTTCTTCTATACTGAAAGCTATGGGATTTCCTGTATTTTCATCAGATGAAAGTGCCAAGAGCTTGATGCAGTATGATCCGGAAATAAAAAAGGAACTTATTAAAATATTTGGTCCAACTGTTTATATCAATGGGGAATTAAACAGTGTTTTTTTAGCAAGTGCACTATTTTCGGATGATACGCTTCGTTCAAAAATCAATGCTCTCATTCATCCAGCGGTAAGGTGCGACTTCGATCAGTGGGCAAAAAAACAAAACCAATTACTGGTGTTTAATGAAGCAGCTATATTGTGTGAGACGGGTGCTTATGTCGAATTTGACGCCTGTATTTTAGTAAGTGCACCCGATGAAATAAAAATAAAACGCATCATGGAAAGAAATTCTTGCAGCAGAGCAGATGCTGAGGCTAGAATGGCGGCACAATGGAGTGATGTAGAAAAAAGAAAATACTGTGACTACGAAATAATTAATAGTGGTGATAGACCCTTACTCCTTCAGGTAGAACAAATTATGGATTCCCTTTTAAAAATTAATAATCAATATTCATAGAAATCCCAAACTTCAACGGATATAATGCCATTGCTGCTTGTTTCTGAAACAGAGGTGTTAAAGAATAACTAGCGAATAAACCAAAAGCATCCCATCCAGCTCTTATCGTCGCATCTAATAATAAATTCTGCATATTGAATCTAGAATATATATAATTTCGGTATCGATCTCCTTGATCATTTTTTCCAGACTGGTAGGTAAAAGAAGAAAAACGATACGATCCAATAACACCTGTTGAAAAATAAATACTTTTTTTACTTTTTGCTTTTGAAGTAAATTCTATGAGTAAAGGAAGCGAAATAGTATAACTCGTTAAAGTGTTATTCCTAAATTTTCCTGCTGAACTAATTTCAGCGTAAATAGTATCTTTTGAATGGATTATTGAATAATTATCTCTGAAACCTAAGCTAGTAATCCCTAGGCCCAAACCCGTTGTTATTCCTAAATATTGTTTAAATATTGGGAGCTTATACTCTAAAAAGTTAAGGCTAAACGCCGAAGATGTTGATGGATTTATATTCCAATAGGGAACAGAGGAGAAATTAGTTCCGAAAGCTTTTCCTGTAATGGCATCTACATTTCGAAGGGTTGTATAACCATAATCAAAACCGGCCCAATGAGCTTGGTATTTAGCTTTTCCATCATCATCATCAAAATCATCACCTTCCAGCACAAAAGAAATTGGCAAATTCATCACCGTTCTTTCCAACAAGGCAGTATCCGTTGTTCCAGGAATCCAGTTAGGCATAATAGATACCACGCGAATTGCTTCCTTTTCTATGGATGGACAACCCAAACCCTTCAAAATCTTAACATCACTTACTTTGCCATCTTTTTCTACATAAAATTGTACATAAACCTTTCCCTGAATATCCTCTTCAATGGCTTCTTGCGGATAAGTAATGTTTTCTTGAATAAAACGCATAAGCGCTTCTTGTCCACCCGGAAAAGTGGGTTCAATATCCCTAGTGCCCTCCACTACCTCAATCGGAGGAGGCAAAGGCACATCACCTTGAGAAAAAACATTGAGAACGAATGCTGAAAAAATAAAAACGAAAAGGAAGTGATTTTTCATAGGAGTATATTAATCGTTACTTAAAATTTAAAAAGAACCCTACACATTAAATTTCTACCCGCTTGAGGGTAATAAAAATTCTCTGTAGTTTTTTGACCATCATAAAGATATGAAAATGTATATCCATTATTGGCATAAAGATAATTGAAAATATTATTCACTTGAAGACCGAAAGTAATTTCTCTTCCTAAAACATGTCGAAGCGCATAGTTCAGCGTTAAATTACTGTAAGAAAAGGCCTTAATGCTTCGGTCAATAGATGAAGTATTGTCCAAAAATTGTTGCGACACATATTTACTCATCCATTCTACCGTCATGTTTTTAAAAGGCAGCCAAACAACACCAAGGCTTGAAACTACCTTTGGAGAAAATGCTAAATCCACCTCATTGTGCGTGATAATTTGTTGCGAATAATAAGGCGCTGTAGAGGAATAAACATCTAAAAATTCATTGAATTCTTTTATCTTATTTTGACTTAAAGCCAGAGCCCCATTAAATTTCAAGAAAGTAAATGGAGCATACAGGGTATTCAATTCAAGTCCCAATCGATAACTAGACGGAACATTGGTGCGGGTGTAAGAACCCACATCATTAATTTCACCCGTCAAAACAAGTTGATTGGTATAATCCATGAAATAAGCATTCACATTCAAGAGTAGTTTAGGTTTTTTGTAGGTATAACCCAATTCAAAATCTCTTAAAACCTCTGCTTTTGGTCGGCTATTTGGGGTGCTTTCTCTAAAATCCTTACGCACGGGTTCCCTATGAGAAACACCAAAGGAGGCAAAAATGGATTGCGCATAAGAAAGTTGTCTTGAGATGGAGATTTTTGGGTTTAAAAAATCAAATTTTACACGCTGTTGCACATCTTTTAACACGCCTGAAACTTGATCCACACCCAAAAAAGAATAGTCTAAGTGTCTGAACTGGATGTCGCCATTGAACAACCAATCCTTCAGCCTGTACGAACCTTTAAGATAAGAAGACCATTCAGATTTTTGTCCAGACTCATTGTAATAGCGATCTCCTAATTCCGAATCAGAAGCAAAACGAGACCAGATCACTTCCCCATAATGACGACCCAAATAAGTATTCACAGAACCTCCCCAAACCAAATTGAAACGGTGTTTGAAATAGGAAAGAGAAAATACAGAACCTACAAAATCATTATTCAACCAGCGCTGGCGAATTAAATCACTTGTGGTAAGGGTATCGTTACCTACTACAACTGAAGACATTCCATAAGCGCTTAGGGCTTGATTATTTTTATATTCCTCATAATACCCTCTACCATAAGTATAATGACCTGAAACATTTAAAATTAAATTAGATTTCAAGGAATAGGTATAATGCAATTGATAGTTATCTTGCTTATAATTATCCACTTGATTTTTATAGGTATAATAATTATAAGTTCTTCCCGAGCTCAATAAATTTTGTCTTTCCTCAGGACTCAATAAATTTCGGTCTGCATAGGCATTCATCTCATTTACATTTCCCGTTAAGCGACTTTCTGGTGTTCCATACCAAGCTTGATAGGTCAACTCATGACCACTAAAAACAAGTGCTTTCAAAAGGAATTTTTTACCCATGTAAGCGCCTGAAAAATAGATGGAATTTAGATTTGATTGGGCTCGATCTAGAAATCCATCAGAAGCAATGCGAGAAAGACGCGTTTCAAAATTAAACTTTTGATTGAGGAGTCCCGTTCCAATTTTTATAGAATTTTTGAGTGTGTTAAACGATCCATAACTATTATCAATAGTTGCGTAGGGAGTTTCAGAAAGATTGTTGGACTTCAGATTTAATCCTGCGCCAAAGGCTGCAGCGCCATTTGTAGAGGAACCAATACCGCGTTGAATTTGAATATTTTCAATGGAGCTGCTCAAATCTGGCATGTTGACCCAATAAACATCATGCGATTCAGGATCATTGATCGGAATACCATTTAAAGTGACATTGATCCGCGAAGCATCAACTCCTCGAATTCTCATTCCTGTATACCCTACTCCATTTCCAGCATCTGAGGTCGTTACTAAAGACGGTGTACCATCCAATAAGAAGGGTAAATCTTGTCCGAAAGCCTTTTTTTCTAGGCCTTTCTCTTCCACTAAAAGTGCAGAGGAGGATACGGCAGAGGCTCGGGTTGAAGAAACTTGAACCTCTTCTAAAGTTTGGGAACTTTTATAGAGCTGAATTTCTAATGGGAAATTATAATCCTCAGTATAATAAACATTGTAACTTGGATTAAACCCTGGATATTCAAAAACCAGTGTATTTTCATCACCAAATACAAGTCCTAAAATAAAATTTCCTTGCGCATCGGTTTGGGTACAGAAGTTGGTGGCTTGAATACAAACCTTC
>CANJQZ010000023.1 GCA_947476515.1 Flavobacteriales bacterium | reverse complement strand
TTGGTGTTGAATATATGTACATCCGAACTCCGAAAAGACTGGAATGGATTAAAAATAAAATGGAGGCAATTGATAAACATGTTTTTACAAAAGCTGAAAAATTAGATATTTATCATAAATTAAATCAAGCCACAGGTTTTGAATCTTTTTTGGGAAAGAAATTTGTAGGTCAAAAAAGATTTTCAATCGAAGGAGGAGAGTCTCTTATTCCAGCACTTCACGCCCTAGTAAATCGTGGGTCTGATTTAGGAATTTCCTATTTTGTTATGGGAATGGCACATAGAGGTCGATTGAATACACTTACCAATATTTTTCAAAAACGACCTCGAGATATTTTTTCTGAATTTGAGGGTAAAGAATTTGATTTTGATTCTGTTTTTGATGGTGATGTTAAGTATCATCAAGGCTTCACTTCTCACATGACTTTGTCTAATGGAAAGGAAATCGGAGTTACCTTATCTCCCAATCCATCGCACCTTGAAGCAGTAAGCACTGTTGTTGGTGGAATTGCAAGGGCTAAAATTGATCATGTTTTTCATGATGAATCAAAAGTTTGTCCCGTACTAATCCATGGTGATGCCGCCGTTGCTGGACAAGGAATTGTCTACGAGACTATTCAAATGGCTCATTTAGATGGTTATAAAGTTGGTGGAACAATTCATATTGTCGTGAATAATCAAGTTGGTTTTACCACAAATTATTTAGATGGAAGATCCTCAACCTATTGTACTGATGTTGCAAAAACAACGCGTTGTCCCGTATTTCATGTAAATGGAGATGATGTGGAAGCTGTGGTGCAAGCCATTGAGATTGCTGTGGAATACCGCCAAATATTTAAGAGAGATATTTTTATTGATTTACTATGTTATAGAAAATATGGGCATAATGAAGGTGATGAGCCTAAATTCACGCAACCATCTCTTTACAACTTAATTGCAAAGCACCCGAATCCTAAAGATATTTATTTTGAACAACTTGAAAAAGAAGGACAAATAACTTCTGAACATGCTAAGCTTGTAGAATCTGAATACATGGATTTCTTAACGCAAGAATTTGAGGAATCTAAGAAAAACGATAAAGCTTTAGTGTATGATTTTTTAAGCCAAACTTGGTCTGGTTACCGCCACGGAAATACAGCAGATTTTGATGCTTCTCCAGCTACTGGGGTTGCAATGAAAACACTATTGGATTTAGGGAGAAAGCTAGGAACACTTCCTGGTGGAAAGAAATACTTTAGGAAGATTGCAAAAATATTTGAAGACCGATTAAATGCAATTACTCAAAATAAACTAGATTGGGGTTCAGCAGAAATGTTAGCTTACGCTACTGTACTCGCTGAAGGTCATCCTGTTAGAATCTCTGGACAAGATGTTGAAAGAGGAACTTTTTCTCACCGACATGCTGTTGTAATTACAGAAGATACCGAGGAAGAAATAATCACTTTGAATTTATTAGGAAAAGACCAAGCGCCTTTCTCTATTTATAACTCACTACTTTCGGAATATGGTGTGCTTGGTTTTGAATATGGATATTCATTAGCAACTCCAAACGGATTAACTATTTGGGAAGCGCAATTTGGCGATTTCTTCAATGGCGCTCAAATAATGATAGATCAGTTTATTTCTGCTGGAGAAGATAAATGGGCAACACAAAGTGGACTTGTATTATTATTACCTCATGGTTATGAGGGTCAAGGTGCCGAACATTCGAGTGGAAGAATGGAGCGTTTTCTTCAACAATGTGCCGATTTAAATATGCAAATTGTTAACACCTCTACTCCAGCAAATCACTTTCATTTGTTGAGAAGACAATTGAAAAGAGAATTCAGAAAACCTTTAGTGGTATTTTCACCAAAATTATTATTGCGTTTTCCAGATGCAGTTTCCTCTTTGGATGAAATGGCAAAGGGATCATTTCAAGAAGTTATAGATGATGCAACTGCTAAAGTAAATCTTGTTGATACTGTTGTGCTTTGCTCTGGAAAATTCTATTACGAAGCAAAAACAAAAGCAAAGGAATTGGGAATAGACAATTATGCCTTTGTTCGTATTGAACAATTATATCCTTTGCCTCAAAAACAAATTGACTCTGTCTTGGCTAAATATAAGGCGAAACAAGTTTTGTGGGCTCAAGAAGAACCTGAAAACATGGGTGCTTGGGCATACATGTCATTGAACTTGAAGTCAGTAAATTTGAAAGGAATTTTCCGTCCAGCCAGTGCAGCCAGTGCTGAAGGTTCAAAAAAATTACACGAAAAACGATTGAAATATTTATATGATGCTTTATTTGCATTTGCAAAAACAAAATAATATTAATTAGAAACTATGGCGAATTTAGAAATGAAAGTACCTAGTCCTGGTGAATCAATATCAGAAGTGGAAATTGCAACATGGCTTGTTGCAGATGGTGATTATGTTACCAAAGACCAGGCAATTGCTGAAGTAGATTCAGATAAAGCAACATTGGAATTACCTGCTGAAGAGAGTGGAGTAATTACCTTGAAGGCTGCAGAAGGAGAAGTGGTTAAAGTGGGACAAGTAGTTTGCTTGATCGACACTTCTGCACCTGCACCTGCAAATGCCCCAAGTAAAACGATTGAAAAAGAGGCCAAAGCAGCACCTTCAATTGCAGTTGAAAAAGCGCCGAATCCAGATCCAATTGTAAAAGAAACAAGTTACGCAGCAGGATCTCCGTCTCCCGCAGCGGCAAAAATAATGAGTGAAAATAATATTTCATCAGCGCAAGTTGTTCCAACAGGAAAAGATGGTCGCATCACAAAAAGCGATGTTAATCAGGCGCTTTCCGCTGGATTTGACAGTCAATCGATGCAAGGATGGGGCGGGTCAAGAACTCAAACGAGAGAGAAAATGTCAATGCTCCGCAGAAAAATTGCTGAGCGCTTAGTTCATGTAAAAAATGAAACTGCCATGCTGACTACTTTTAATGAAGTAGATATGAAGCCAATCATGGATTTAAGAGCAAAATATAAAGAGGCTTTTGCAAAACATCATGAGGTTAATTTAGGATTTATGTCCTTTTTCACCAAGGCTGTAACAGAAGCTTTAAACTTATATCCTGCAGTAAATGCTCAGATAGATGGTAATGAAATGATCATGCATCAGTATGCTGATATTGGGATTGCCGTTTCTTCCCCTAAAGGCTTGATGGTTCCTATAGTTCGTAATGCAGAGCAGATGTCTTTGGCTGAAATAGAAAAAGAAATCAAGAGACTCGCAATCAAAGCTAGAGATGGAAAAATGACTCCAGATGAAATGTCAGGTGGAACTTTTACCATCACTAATGGAGGAGTTTTTGGATCCATGCTTTCTACACCAATCATTAACCCTCCTCAATCAGCAATTCTAGGTATGCACAATGTGGTTGAAAGACCAATTGCGGTAAATGGAAAGGTTGAAATAAGACCAATTATGTATTTGGCTTTGTCTTACGATCATCGTATTATCGATGGAAAAGAATCTGTTGGATTCTTGGTGAAAGTCAAAGAAATGCTGGAAAATCCAGAAAGAATGTTGTTTGGATCGAAAGATCCTTATCAAGTACTTTTAGGATTGTAAGCATATAAATCATTCAAATTAATAGTGCTTAACGAAATTTTTTAATGTCAAAAATAAGAAAACAAGACGCCTTGGATTATCATTCTTCAGGTCGCCCTGGTAAGATTGAAGTTGTTCCAACTAAACCATATGCATCTCAAAGAGATTTGTCTTTGGCCTATTCACCTGGGGTGGCCGAACCGTGCTTGAAGATCGCGGAAAATCCTGATGATGTTTATAAATATACAAGCAAATCAAATTTGGTTGCAGTTATAAGTAATGGAACTGCTGTACTTGGATTAGGCGACATTGGCCCTTTAGCTTCAAAACCTGTTATGGAAGGTAAAGGTCTACTGTTTAAAATCTTTGCTGATATCGATGTATTTGACATTGAAGTTGACGCTTCAGATCCTGAGCTTTTTATTCAAACTGTTAAAGCAATTGCTCCAACTTTTGGCGGAATAAATTTAGAAGATATTAAGGCTCCTGAAGCTTTTGAGATTGAACGCAGATTAAAAGCAGAATTGGATATTCCAGTAATGCATGATGATCAGCATGGAACGGCAATTATTTCATCTGCAGCCTTATTAAATGCTCTTGAATTGGCTGGAAAGAAAATTCAAAAAGTAAAAATATTAGTTTCAGGTGCTGGTGCAGCTGCAATGTCTTGTGCTCAACTCTATTATTCTTTAGGAGCTCAATTGGAAAATATTTATATGTATGATTCTAAAGGACTGATTTGTCAAGAAAGAACAGATTTGGATGAGTTAAAGAAAATGTTTGCAGTACATAAGAAATCTTTACCCTTTGATAAAGCATTCAAAAATATGGATGTTTTTTTAGGTTTATCTAAAGCTGGATTAGTCTCAAAAGATATGATTAAGGATATGGCAAAAGATCCAATAGTATTCGCTTTAGCCAATCCTGAACCAGAAATAAATTATAAGGATGCCATGTCCGTGAGAAAGGATATTATTATGGCAACCGGTCGATCAGACCATCCTAATCAAGTTAATAATGTACTTGGATTCCCATATATTTTTAGAGGTGCTCTAGATGTTAGAGCAACAACTATTAATGAGGAAATGAAGTTAGCTGCTGTTAAAGCAATTGCGTCCTTGGCTAAGGAAACTATTCCAGAAGAGGTTATTGAAGCTTATGGTGAAAAAAACATTTCTTTTGGTCGCGAACAAATTATACCTAAGCCTCTTGATCCAAGACTTATATATTATGTAGCTCCTGCAGTAGCAAAAGCTGCTATGGATTCTGGAGTGGCAAAAAATCCAATATTAAATTGGGAAGCATACGAAGACGAGCTTAAAAGCAGATTAGGTTTAGATAATAAACTTGTTAGAAATATCACTACAAAAGCTCAAGGAAACCCAAAAACTGTAGTATTTGCTGAAGCTGATAATGTAAAAATGTTAAAAGCGGCACAAATTGCTTATGAAGAAGGAGTCGCTTTCCCAATTTTATTGGGTAAAAGATCGGTTATTCTTTCATTAATTGAGGAATATGCAATCGAATTACCTGAAGTAACTATTATCGATCCTAAAGAGGATGCAGAAGAATTAAGGCGCACACATTTCGGTAAAGAGTTTTTTGATCGCCGCAAGCGAAAAGGAATCACTGAATATGAAGCAATTGAATTAATGCGCGCTCGCAATCACTTTGGCGCTATGCTCGTAGATCAAGGTTTAGCAGATGCAATGATTACGGGATTAACAAGGAGTTATCGCTCTGCTTTGAAACCATTATTGCAGATAATTGGCGTAGAGAAGGATGTGAATTTAGTAGCAGGAATGTATATTTTGAATACTAAAAGAGGACCGATGTTCTTGGCGGATACTACCGTAAATCTAAATCCTAATGCAGCCCAAATTGCAGAAATAACTCAAAATGTTGCCAAAACAATTCGTAAGTTGAAAATAACACCAAGAATCGCTTTATTGAGTTATTCTAACTTTGGTTCTTCACCTGGAGATGATTCAGAAAAAATGGGTAAAGCAGCTACTATATTACATGAAACGAATCCTAGCTTAATTGTAGATGGTGAGGTTCAAGCAAATTTTGCCTTAAATTCAGATTTAATGAATGAGAAATTCCCCTTTTCGACCTTGGCAAATAAAGATGTAAATACCCTTATATTTCCAAATCTGTCTTCTGGAAATATTGCCTATAAATTACTACAGCAAATGACTGATGGTGATGCGATTGGACCAATACTTATTGGTTTGAAAAAAGCAATTCATGTCGTTCAACTAGGTTCCTCAGTTCGAGAAATAGTAAACATGGTTAAAATCGCAGTAATCGACGCTCAAAATAAGTAAGTATGATAACACAATTGAATGGTAAGCTTATTGAAAAAAATCCTACAGAATTGGTTGTAGATTGTAATGGTGTAGGTTATGAAGTTAAAATTTCCCTTACAACATATACATCGCTTGGAAATGATGAGGCAGTTAAAATTTTTACTAAATTAATAGTAAGAGAAGATGCCCATATTTTATATGGATTTGCAACTAAAGAGGAGAGAGAAATGTTTACTTATTTGATAAGTGTTTCGGGGATTGGACCTAATATTGCAATGATCATGTTATCTTCTTTAGTTCCTGAAGAAATTGCACACGCAATTCAATCGGAGGATGTTCAAACAATTCAAAGTATTAAAGGAATTGGAGCGAAAACTGCTCAACGCGTAATCATTGATTTGAAAGGAAAAGTGTTGAAAATTGCTGAAAGATCAGAAAACATGTTCAGCGCAAACAATACAAACCGTTTTGATGCGTTAACAGCCCTGGTTTCGCTGGGCTTTGATAAAAAAGCTGCGGAAAAAGCATTGGATAGGGTGGATAGTGGTTCAGATCCTCTTGAAAAATTAATTAAGGAAGCATTAAAAGTATTGTGATTTGGTAAAGAATAGCACTCATTTGAATAAACAAGTTTTTTTACTTTTGCACTATGTGCCTTTGGTAATTCTGCTGCTCTTCACTTCAGAAATTGCTTTTTCTCAAACTACGCCTACTCTCCCTTTTCCAATATTTAATCCATTTAGTCCATATCAAAATAATACACAGAATTTTGATTTAGGGGATCCTACAAAACTAAATCAAACAATTGTTTACGACTCTAATACGGGGACTTATGTATTCAGAGAGACTCTTGGGCAAGGATTGAATTATAGATATCCTTCTGCCATGACCTTGGAGGAATATTTAAATTATGAGAACAGTAAGTCAACTGTACAAAATTGGCAAGAAATTATTGAAGAAGAATCAGTAATTGGTCGATCATTTGAGTTACCCATTAAAATTGGAAGTAAAGCATTTGAGAATTTCTTCGGCTCAGATGAAATAACGATCCGACCACAAGGAAATGTTGAAGTGCAATTTGGGGTTAATTCATCTCGATACGACAATCCTATCTTACCTATGCGCCAAAGAAAAATTACGCGCTTTGATTTCCAACAAAATATTAATATGGATATCGTTGGTCAAATTGGCACTAAATTAAAGGTTTCGGCTAAATATAGTACTCAAGCATCATTTGACTTTGAAAATGTATCTAAATTAGAACATACTGGAAATGAAGATCAAATTCTTCAAAAAATAGCCTTAGGACAAGTCAGTTTATCTTTACCAACCTCATTGATTCAAGGTTCACAGACGCTGTTCGGGGCCAAAACTCAATTAAAATTTGGCCGCGCTACGGTAGATATAATTGCTGCTTCCTCTAAAGGGAAAAGACAAGAAATTAATATTACAGGTAAATCTCAAGTTCAGAAATTTGAGTTGACAGCAGATAACTATGAAGCAAATCGCCATTACTTCCTGAATTTATACCACCAGCAGCATTATGATTCTGCCATGTCGACATTGCCAGTTGTCAATTCAACAAGATATATTACAAGAATTGAAGTTTGGATCACCAATAGAACAAATAATACCGAAAACACCAGAAATATAATAGCATTTGCAGATTTAGGTGAAGGAAAGGAACAGAACTGGCAAGGAACTCCTGGGGGAAATCAAACAGGTGTGGAACCAGATAATGAAGCAAATAATCTTTATGAATGGGCCGTAAGTCAACCATTGGTTAGAGGTTTCTCTAATGCTGTAAGTGTATTGAGTGCCCAGGTAACTGCCCCGGGTCCCTTTATGCAAGCAATTCATTATGAGAAAATAGAAAATGCTCGTAAATTAACGGAACAAGAATTCACTTACAATGCTCTTTTGGGTTACATTTCTTTAAATAATCCATTAAATAATGATGAGGTTCTAGGTGTAGCTTACGAATATACTTACAGAGGGGAAACCTATCAAGTCGGTGAATTTTCAACGGATGGATCTAATGGCTCTCAGTCATTATTTTTGAAATTATTAAAACCAACCATTACGAATCCAAGGAATAAGGTATGGGATTTGATGATGAAAAATGTTTATTCTATTGGTGCATATCAAGTTGATCAACTTGGATTTAGAGTTGATATTCTTTATAATAATCCAGAAACTTCAGTTCTCCTTCCAATTTTTCCGATGAATGGTGTTGATGAACAACAGTTGGTTACGCTCCTCGATATGGATAAAATAAATCAAAATAATCAACCTTTTTCAGATGGTGTTTTTGATTTTGCTCCCTTTAATGTGGTGAATAATAAAATTGATAACGGCGGGACGATCAACCGTAAAAATGGTCGTATCTTTTTCTCTACCATTGAGCCTTTTGGAAAAACATTGGCGGCAAAACTTACTGCAGCTGGAATTCCTCAATTAACAGTAGACAAAGTGTCTTTCTATGAATTGTACGATTCAACCAAAACTGCAGCCCAACAGATTCCTAGTAAAAATCGTTTTGTATTTAAAGGTGAGTATCAGTCCTCTGTCAGTTCTGATATCCCATTAAATGCGTTAAATGTCCCCCAAGGAGCGGTTTCTGTTACAGCTGGCGGAATAAAGTTGATTGAAGGCACAGATTATACTGTTGACTATAATCTAGGAAGAGTAAAAATTCTTAATTCAGGAATTTTGGAATCTAATACTCCAATTAAAATTGCCATAGAAAGCAATTCAGTTTTTGGTTTTCAAGCGCGTTCCTTAATTGGAGGTCGCTATCAATACAGATTTAATAATAAATTCAAAGTGGGCGCAACTTGGGTGCGTATGATGGAAAGACCTGTGACTCAAAAGGTAGATTTCGGAAGTGAGCCATTTAAGAATAATGTTTTAGGTGCCGACTTTGCCATTCGGACTAATGTACCTTTTCTTACAAAATTGGTAGATATGTTGCCGGTTATTTCAACCAATCAAATGTCTACTTTTTCATTCACAGGGGAGGTAGCAACAATAATTCCAGGTCAACCTAGGGTAATTAATAAATCTGGAACATCTTATATTGATGATTTTGAAGCAAGTCAAAGTGCTATTGATCTTAAGTCTGTAACTGCTTGGCGCATGGCGTCAATTCCTCAAGGACAACCAGACTTGTTTCCTGAAGCCACACTAAAAAATCTTAGCGCTGGATATAGAAGATCTAAAATTGCTTGGTACATGATTGATCCTTTGTTTTATCAAAGTAATTCGTTAACTCCAGATCATATAAAACAAGATGCTTCTATGTTGGCTGATAGTAGAATGCGTTTGGTAAATCAAAAAGACATTTTTCCTAATCTTCAGCAACAATATGGTTCGATTCCTAATATTTCTGTTTTAGATTTATATTATTATCCTTCTGAAAGAGGAATGAATAATTATGATACTACCAATACTGTAAATCCTGATGGAAGCTTTGTGAATCCAGAGAATAGATGGGGTGGTATTATGCGGTCTTTAACGACCAATGATTTTGAACAAACGAATATTGAATTTATTCAGTTCTGGGTACTCGATCCTTTTAATGACGATGCCGAAAATGTGAATCCTAATGCAACACATAATGGTGGTGATCTTTATTTTAATCTTGGAAATGTATCGGAAGATATTCTTCCAGATTCTAGAAAAAGTTTTGAAAATGGTCTTCCAGCTCTTGGTACTTCAGCATTAGATAATCTAGACACTACATTATGGTCAAGGATTTCTACTCAACAAGTTGTTGTAAATGCTTTTGATACTGATCCCGCTTCTCGATTAAATCAAGATGTTGGTATAGATGGTTGGAATGATGATAAAGAAAGAGCTGCTTTTAGTTCTTATGTCCAATGGGTTCAAAATCAACCTGATCTTACGCCAGATGTTAAGGCAAGAATGATTTCAGATCCATCAAATGATAATTATAATTATTACTTGGATGATAATTATGATACGGAGCAAGCAAATATTTTAAAGCGCTACAAGAAGTACAATGGTATGCAAGGCAATTCTCCTACAACAGAAATGTCAGATACTGCCAATGCTGCTGCTTATCCAACTCAAGCTACTAATATGCCTGATTTAGAGGACATAAATCAAGATAATAATTTATCTGAATCCGAGAGTTACTTCCAATACAAAATGAGTATTCGCCCTAATGATATGGCCGTTGGTAAAAATTATATAACCAATATGCAATTGTATCAAAATGGTACTAAAACGGAACATTGGTATCAAGTAAAAATTCCTTTGCGTGATTTCGAGAAAAAAGTAAATGGCATTCAAGATTTTCGTTCGATTCGATTCATGCGCCTATTTATGAAGGGATTTGATGAAGAGGTTCAATTACGCTTTGCGAAATTAGAATTGATTCGAGGTGAATGGAGACGGTATAATGAAGATTTAACACATCCTGGGTTGAGTGTTCAACAAGATCCAAATCTTACCACCTTTAATATTGCAGCCGTAAATGTTGAAGAAAATGATCAGCGTACACCAATTAAATATGAAATTCCTCCAGGAATTACGCGTGAAATAGATCCTTCTCAAACATATCAAAGACAGTTAAATGAACAATCTTTAGTTCTTGAAGTATGTAATTTGCAAGATGGAGACGCTAGAGCCGCTTACAAAAATGTTCAATTTGATGTAAGAACTTACAAGAAATTAAAAATGTTTATTCATGCTGAAGAGGTGGATCCTTTGCGACCTTTGCATACAAATGATCTGACTTTGTTCGTTCGATTGGGAACTGATTTTGTTGAGAACTATTATGAGTACGAATTACCTATGGAGGTTACTCCTTGGGGTTCAACAACGCCTGAGTCTATTTGGCCCGAAGGAAATAATATGGAAATTGTTTTTGACGATTTACTAAATCTTAAAAAAGACAGAAACGCTAAAATTGAACAAGGAGCAACAGGAATTTCTTATTTGTTGGAATATGTCAAGCAAGATCCCGCGAATGTTAATAGAAAAATTAAAATTAAAGGTAGTCCAAACTTACAAGCAATGCGCACCATTATGGTTGGTGTTAGAAATCCATTAAAAAATGATCCAACCAATACTTTACCAGATGATGGTCAAGCGGATTGTGCAATTGTTTGGATTAATGAATTAAGACTTACTGATTTTGTGAGTGAAGGGGGCTCAGCCGCAGTTGGACAAATGCAAGTTCAAGTGGCCGATTTCGCAACGGTTTCTGCATCTGGTAACTATTCCGGAATCAATTGGGGCAGCGTAGAAAGTCGTGTACAAGAACGCCAAAGGAATCAGAAAATTGGTGTAGACTTAAATTCTAATGTTCAATTGGGACAGTTCTTTGGTAAACAAGCAAGGATCTCCCTTCCTTTCTTTTACGGGTATTCATTGGGTTTAATAAATCCAGAATATGATCCATTTAATCCAGATATTAAGTTAGCAGATTATGATCCAGCAACCCGCAAACAACGCGCAAAAATGGGACAGGATTTTACAGAAAGAAGATCATATAATTTCACCAATGTCCGAAAAGAATCCAAAGCAGGGGCAAAAGCCCATTTCTATAGGATCTCAAACTGGTCAGTGAGTTACGCCTATTCGGAGAATTTAAAGCGAGATTTTAATATAAATTATGACAAGACGAAAACCTGGACTGGGGCATTGAATTATAATTATACATTCACAGGAAAGGCAATAGAACCTTTTAAAAAGTGGAAACCTGTTCAAAAGTCTAAATGGCTACAACTTGTTAAAGACTTTAATGTCTATTTGATGCCAAAGAATATTTCTTTCACTAATGATTATTCTAGAATTTATAATGAAAGGCAAGTAAGAAATAATCTAGTACCTAATTATGAATTTCAACCAGTCTTTTTAAAGCGATTTGATTGGACCCGAAACTACAATATTGGCTATGATTTAACTAAGAATCTAAAAGCTAGTTTTACGGCTACCAATAAATCTATTTTCGTTGAAGGTAATAATCGGGTGGACCGCAAGCTAGATCCTAATGGTTTTTCTGAGTTTAAAGATTCCATCCGTTCTCAAATGTCAACTTTTGGTAAAACTATGGACTATAGTCATAATTATAATCTGAGTTATTCTTTACCATTTGATAAATTACCTATCACAGATTGGTTAACAGCAAATGCAAAATATACTGGAACCTTCAATTGGCAGCGAGCACCTTTAGGTCAGGCTGAATTTGGAAATGTAATTCAGAATAATAGGTCTATTAATATGACTTCTCAAGCTAATTTTGTTACTCTTTATAATAAGATTCCTTATTTCAAAAGGGTTCTTTCCGATGGCAGAAATTCTAGAGGAGCTATTAATTCAAAAGATGTTGGAGGAGACAATCCTGGGGGAGCAAAACCAGGAGCAAAACCGGGTGATAAACCTGGAGCTCCAGATACCACGCCTCAGCCTCCAAAGCCACTTGAGGAAATGACTAAAAAAGAACGGCGAAAGTTTGACAAAGTACTAAGAAAGTACGAACGAAAAAAAGCAAAAGAAAAGCGTCAAAAGGAAAAAGTAAATCCAATTGGTGGTTTTGCTGCAAGACTCGCCATGTCCGTTAGGAATATATCAGGAACATATACAGTCAATGATGGAACCTTATTGCCTGGCTACAATCAAGAAACTAGTATTCTTGGAATGAATGGTAGTAGCACTCAACTGAGTAGTTTTGTCTTTGGTCGTCAAGGATATGATGTTTGGGGTAAAGCTAATGGATATAATGTAGCGAATGCTGCTTCAGAAAATGGTTGGCTGGTACAGAATGAAAATTTGAATAAGCAATTTACTACTACCCATGCCACTACATTTAATTTGAGAGCTAGTCTGGAGCCGATTAAAGATCTTAATATTGAATTAAAAATGAATAGAAATTACGGTAAAAATTCAGGTGAATTTTATCGATGGAATTCTATTACTTCTCAGTTTGAAGGTCAGAGTAGATTTGAAACAGCTAATTTAACCTATTCAACTATTACATTAGCAACTGCATTTATTTCTAATGCGAAAGATAATTCATCTCAAGTTTTCACAGATTTATTAGCGAATAGGGTTGCTGTATCTCAAGTTATTGGAGCTCAAAATCCAAATTCAAGTTTGGCACCATCTGGTTATTACAGTGGTTATAGTGGTAGTCAACAAGAAGTTGTTTTGGGTGCATTTTTAACGGCTTATGGGAATGCAAGCGTAAATGAACAAAATGTAAATCCACTTAAAAACACACCTTTGCCGAACTGGAGTGTTACCTATAATGGTCTTTCTAAATTTCCTTTTGCTAAGGATTTAATTAAGTCTTTTGTTCTTCGTCATACCTATAACTCGACTGTTACAGTAAATGGTATGCAGTCTAACTTAAGTGCAACATTTGATAATAATGGAAATGCAAATGGTTTGGATTTAAATAATAATTTCATTTCTGGAATGCAAATTCAAAATGTTACTATAAGTGAACAGTTTGCTCCATTAATTGGTTTGGATGCAACTTGGTTGCTTTTCGGTCAATCTTTAACCACTAAATTTGAATATAAAAAGGATAGACAGTCAACCTTGTCCTTGAATAATAATCAGGTTACTGAAATTATGGGCCAAGAAATTGTAGTTGGACTCCAATCTAAAATCGCTAAATTAAAATTGATAAAAAAGATTCCTGCAAGTGATATGAATGCGGGTATTAATTTCTCCTTTAGAGATAATTCAACAGTGATTAGAAAGGTTGTTGAGAATACGAATCAAGCTACAGCAGGTGCTAAAATAATTGCTTTTAAATTTAATATTGATTATAATCTATCACAAAATTTAACGGTTACATTATTCTATGATCAAAATATCAATAAGCCTAAAGTTGCTACAAGCTATCCAACAGGAAATTTAAACACTGGGATTAAAATTCGATTTAACCTTGCAGGAGTTCAATAAAAAATTTATTCTTCGCTCTGCTGTCCCAGGAGATGAAACTGTAATACATGGTTTAATTACGGAACTAGCAGTTTTTGAAAAGGAACCTCTTGCAGTAATAAATACACCACATCAAATCAAAATTGATTTGTTTCAAACAAAAGTTTGTCATGCATTTGTTGTAGAAGATAAAAATCTAAATCAAGTAATTGCTTTTTCTTTGTATTTCTTTTCCTACTCAACTTGGAAAGGCAAATGTGTCTATCTAGAAGATCTTTATGTTAAAGATGCCTATAGAAGTGAGGGAATTGGTCAGATATTGTTTGATGCAGTTGTCGAAGTAGCTAAGGAGCATAAAGTAGCACGGATGGATTGGCAGGTATTAGATTGGAATACGCCAGCTTTAAACTTCTATAAGAAAAACAATGCCGTCTTAGACCCTACATGGATTAATGGTCGTTTGTTTTTTGAGCTTTAATAAATTATAAAATTATTAGGTATAAAAAAATCCTATAGATTTATCTATAGGATTTTTTTTGGGAACAATGAGATTTACAAGCGAACTCTTATATTGTATAATTTTCTATTATCAATCACTTCTGCTTTCTTTTTCAATGCAGTTAATACTTGACCTTGAACGGATCCTTTTAAAGTATTTAAAAGTTGATCTCTTTCTGCATTATAATTAGATGTTGCAGCTGCTTTAGTTGTTGATTTTACTTTGATAACATAAACACCAGTCTTACCTTTAAGTGGTAAGGTAGTTTTACCATCTTTAATCACTGAGAATAAAGCGCCAACTATTTCTGGTTCGTAACCAGCATTGCCAATTGACGGATTGCCAAAGGTAACCTGCGCATCCATAACAGTTGTATTGCCAATTCGCGCTAATTCTTTTAAGCTTTTCTTAGCCATTTGATTCATGAGTCGTTTCGCTTTCTTTTCTTCAATAATTTCCTTTTCCATTTGCTTTTTAACATGCTCATATAAAGGCTCGCCTTTCTCTTTAATAGCAGAAACAATTGC